>ONTN01000142.1 GCA_900320765.1 uncultured Eubacteriales bacterium | reverse complement strand
GGGAATGGTGTACTCATATCCCGTAAGGTTCATATAGATGGTGCCTTCCTGATTGTTCGCTACGATAACGCCCACTGCGCCGTTTGCCGCGGCGGCGTTGGCCTTAACGTAGAAAGAGATGCCTCCGCGGTTGCAGACGGCTATCCTTCCGTCAACAAGTCCGGCCTCGGCGGCAGCGGCAAATTCCGCATCGGTTCCGGCGCTGTCTATGTAAATGAACTCATGCTCGCCGGCAATAGTGGAAATGGGCTCATTGCCGTAACCGGTAGACTCATTATAGCTGAACTTGCTGCCGTCGATCTCAAGCGTAGGACCGGTCACGCCGATATTATCGACGGAGGCTACGGTAAAGGCGTTGGCGTAGGAGCCGGGAGAGCCGCCGGTGTAGAAGTTGGCGTCTCCGGCATTCAGGTATCCGGTTCTGGTGTTGTCCGCCCAGCCGCCGGAGTTGCCCATGGAGATGGTCACGGTGGTATCGCAGGACGTAAGGTTATCCATTATCGCCTGATACTCGGAGTTTTCGTTGGTTGCAAAGCCGGGTGCTGCCGAGCCGAGTGAGAGGTTCACGGAATCGGCTCCGAGAACGATGGCGTCCTCGATGGCGACCATATAGTCGGAATCGTATGCTCCGCCGTTCTTTCCGAAGACCTTCATTACAAGGACCTGAGCATCGGGAGCAACGCCCTGGGTCTTGACGGCGTCTATTGCGGGCTCGTAGCTGCCGTTTACCTCAACGAAGCGGTTCGCTGCGGCGATGCCGGCGACGTGGGAGCCGTGCTCACCCTGGTTATCATTCGCGTGGATAACGTCGAAATCTCTGTCAACATAGTTGAAGGCGAAGGGGATCTTATCGCTGAGGAAGGCCGTTCCGGCGCTCGTCGGGCCAAACATCTCGGATGCATGGAGGCTGTTCCACTTGAGCGCTATTGAACTCTTGTTGAGCAGCTTTACGCTATTGCTGAGGCTCTTGATAGCGTAGTTGAAGGCCCCGGCGTCAAAGAGCTCGTGATCCGTGTCAAGGCCGGTGTCGATAATGGCGATGATGCTTCCGGCTCCTGTATAGTCAGACCAAACCTCGGTCGCTCCGGTCATACCGGTCGCGGCAGCCTGGTTGGGGCTGTCGGCAGCGGAGGCTGCGGCAGGCTCATACCTGGTCTCGATATAGACCTCCTTAACTCCCTCAACGCTCTTGATGGCGTCGATAGAGCCATAGGGCACGTTCGCAGATACGAGGTTAGCGACAAGAGTAAGGTTCCAGACGACGTCGAGCTTCTGTCCCTTAAGGGCCTTTCGGCTGATCGCCTGAAGAACGGTCTCCTGCTTTGCCTTCAAGTTGTCGCAGTAAGCGATCGCGGCCTCATTCTCTCCGATATTATCGGTTGAAAAGATGCCGATGGCGGGCGTTCCGTCAAAAATGATGGATACGCGCACCACGTCGCTGTCCTTATACTGTACAGCTGCATCGTCAGGCTTCTTCTCGTTTGCATAGGGAAGCAGCCTTTTGGCGTTGTCTACCTTTTCCCAGGTAAAGCTCGGCTTTTTGCCGGGATTCTCATCGGCCATCGCGGGGACGGCGACAAGTCCGACAGTCATAACAACTGCCAGCAGGACTGAGAGAAGGCGTTTCCAAGTGTTCTTCATGCTTCTTTCTCCTTTCGGAATTTTATGTGTCGTTGAGTGGCGGCGCACCGATCGGCCGTTTTTTGCGGTCTTGGCGCCTTAGACACCAGAATAGAGCAAGTATACAACTTTCCGGATAAAAATACAATAACCAATTTCAATAAACTTTGCTGTTTTAAAGCGATAAAACTATGGGCTCTCGGCCATAAAAAGAAAAACCGAGGGTGATAACACCCTCGGTTTTGATTTGGCGTATACCGATCAGTCGGTAACATAAGGCAGAAGCGCGATCTGACGGGCCTGCTTGATGGCGGTGGTCAGCTGGCGCTGATGCATGGCGCAGGTGCCGGTGGCTCTGCGGGGCAGGATCTTGGAACGCTCGGAAAGATAGCGCTTAAGCTTAGCGGTATCCTTGTAGTCGATGAACTGAGCCTTGTCAACGCAGAACTGGCAGACCTTCCTGCGCTTGCGGTTCTGCTGAGGACGAGCCGGACGTACGGCTTCCTTCTCGTTAGTCACTTGTAAACCCTCCTTACTTATTTAGGTTATGTGAATCAGATAGTTGTTGAATGGTTGCTTTTGCGGCGTTTTTTCACAGCCAGGCTGCGAAAAATGCCCACTTCCCCTTTGCGAGGATTTTTCTTTCAGAGCGAGGCATTTTTCCGCAGGAATACTGGAAGTATTTCAAGGAAAAATAACGAAGCTATGGAAGAAAAAGACCGCAAAAGCTTAGAAGGGGAGGTCGCCGTCGTCATCTGTCAGTTCCGCAAAATCGGAACCGGAGACGGGAGACGAATATCCCTGGTAGCCGGTGGGCTGCTGGTAGCGGCTCTGCTGAGCGCCGCCGTATCCGCCGGACTGGTAGGAGCCGGTCTCGGCCCGCTGGTATGATCCGGAGCTATCCCCGTCGCGCTTGGAATCGCCGAAATACACGTTATCGGCAACGATCTCATAAGCGGTGCGGCGGTTATTGTCCTTATCTGTCCATTCCCTTGTCTGCAGGCGGCCGGAGACTACTGCCATACGGCCCTTCGCGAAATACTTGGAGACGAACTCACCGGTCTGACGCCACGCGACCACGTCGATAAAATCGGCCTGGCGGTCGCCGCCGTCGCGGCTCTGGAAGTCTCTGTCTACAGCAAGGCGGAAGGACGCGACAGCTACGCCGGACTGAGTGTGGCGCAGCTCGGGATCGCGGGTGAGCCTGCCCATTATCACGATGTGATTAAGCATTTCTCCTCCTTATTCCGCCGCGAGGGTGATAAGAGAGCGGACGACTCCGTCGGTGATCTTCATAACACGGTCGAGCTCTGCGGGGAACTCGGGGCCGGAAGTGAACTTCACGAGAACGTAGTAGCCTTCGGGCTTATCGTTGATAGGATAGGCAAGCTTACGCTTTCCCCATTCGTCAGCCTCAACGACAGCGCCGTGTTCGTTGATGAGGGCAGTAAACTTCTCAACAAGGGCCTTGACGCCCGCCTCGTCTACATCCTGATCGATGATGTAGAGCACCTCATACTTCTCACTGGTTTTTGCCATTTTTTGCACCTCCTTCTGGACATTTGGCCCATTTCAAAATGGGCAAGGATTTGCCCGCGCAATATCGCAAGCTAAATAATTATACCCGAAGAAAAATTTTTGTCAAGGTTTTTCTTAACCTTTTATAAATAAGCAAAAAAGCGCCCCGCTTTTTGCGGGGCGCTCTGAAAAAGCTTACGCAATATTCATTGTCTTTACGATCTCGACTATAAGGTCCTCAGCCGCGTCGATGCCCTCCTCGGTATATGCGCCGATGGTGAAGTTCACCATAACGGACGCCGTTCCGTCAGCGGAGACGGTGAAGAAGAGGATGTCCTCCATATATCCGTCCTCATAATCGCCGCCTGCAAGGATCATCAGCCACTCCTGACCGTTTATGTTGACCGAGGTACTCTCCGCGCTGTAGTTTTCAATATCGCCGGAGATTATTTCCTCTATCATATCGAGGAAGAACTGAGCGTCGTAATCGTCGAGCGAGGCGTCCTCCTCGTCGTACATATC
>ONTN01000026.1 GCA_900320765.1 uncultured Eubacteriales bacterium | reverse complement strand
TTTCTCCGAGCCGCAGGTCGACGTGACCTACTCAGAGATGCCTGAGTGGGATGCGAAGGCCTTCGCCATTGAGTATCTGCCCGGACAGTACGATCAGCGCGCAGACTCAGCCGCACAGTGCGTTCAGATAATGGCGCAGTCCGAGCGCCCCGTTATCCGCACGGCGAAGCTCTATTATATTTTCGGCGACGTCTCCGATGAGGACGTCGAGCGGATAAAGAAATACGTTATAAACCCCGTCGAGGCGAGACAGGCGCTATTAGGCCCAGCTCCCGCCACGCTGAAAACGGTTTACGACCTTCCGGAGACGGTGGAGACCCTCGAGGGCTTCCGCGCTCTTTCGGATGCTGAGATCCCCGCGTTTATAACTTTAAAAGCGAGGATCGTGACCCCACAATTACGGAAATACGGATGATCGACACCTACTGGTCGGATCACTGCCGCCACACGACCTTCCTTACCCACCTCGACTCTGTTTCCTTCGAGGATAAGGATGTGGAGGAAGAATATAAGAATTACCTCAAAATGCGCGAAGAGGTGGGGGATAAAAAGCCAATTTGCCTTATGGATATTGCGACTGTGGGGGTAAAGTGGCTAAAGAAGCAGGGAAAGCTTCCTAAGCTCGATGAGAGCGAGGAGATAAACGCCTGCACGGTAAAGACGAAAATAGAGGTGGACGGGGTAAGCGAGGACTGGCTGCTTCTCTTTAAGAACGAGACGCATAACCACCCCACCGAGATTGAGCCCTTCGGCGGTGCTGCGACCTGCATCGGCGGGGCGATACGCGATCCCTTATCAGGGAGAAGCTACGTTTACGCAGCCATGCGTATAACGGGAGCCGCTGATCCCACCGTTCCCGCTGAGGATACGATACCCGGCAAGCTTCCGCAGCGCAGGCTCGTGACCGGAGCCCAGGCGGGCTACAGCTCTTACGGAAACCAGATCGGCCTTGCGACCGGAATAGTGGACGAGATCTACCACCCGGGCTACGCCGCAAAGCATATGGAGATCGGCGCCGTTATAGCAGCCGCTCCCGCCTCGAACGTCCGCCGCGAAAGGCCCTCTGCCGGCGATATAGTGATACTTTTAGGCGGCAGGACGGGGCGCGACGGCATCGGCGGAGCCACAGGCTCGTCCAAGGCGCACGACAGCCACTCGGTCGAGACCTGCGGAGCCGAGGTGCAGAAGGGCAACGCACCGGAGGAGAGAAAGCTCCAGCGCCTTTTCCGCGACCCGGAGGCGACCCGCCTTATAAAGCGCTGCAACGATTTCGGCGCGGGCGGAGTTTCCGTCGCCGTCGGCGAGCTTGCCGAGGGGCTTAAAATCGACCTTGACCGCGTGCCTAAGAAGTACGAGGGACTTGACGGAACGGAGCTTGCGATATCCGAGAGCCAGGAGCGTATGGCGGTCGTAGTCGAGAAGGGCGACGCAGAGCGCTTCCTCGCTCTTGCCGAGAGGGAGAACCTTGAGGCTACCGTGATAGCCGAGGTCACGGACGACGCAAGGCTCAAAATGAACTGGAACGGCCGCACGATAGTCGATATCAGCCGCGCCTTCCTTGATACGAACGGGGCGGAGAAGCATACGACGGTAAAAACCGCCGCTCCCGGCGAGGTTAAAGCGAGGCACACGGGCGACTTTGCCGCCGATATGAAAAAGCTCGCGGGCGAGCTTGAATTCGCCTCGCGCAGGGGGCTTTCCGAGCGCTTCGACTCTACGATAGGAGCAGGAACGCTGCTCATGCCCTTCGGCGGCAAATTCCAGCGCACGCCTATTGAGGCCATGGTGCACAGACTGCCCGTAACTGAGGGGAAGACGGAGAGCGTCAGCTTTATGTCCTGGGGCTTCGACGTTGAGCTCTCAGAGAAGAGCCCGTTCGACGGGGCATATACGGCCGTATGCGAATCGGTATCGAAGCTCGTCGCCGCCGGCGCCTCGTTTGAGGACGTGTATCTTACGCTGCAGGAGTATTTCCCCAAGCCCGTGCAGGACGAAGCTAAGTGGGGGCTTCCAGCCGCCGCTCTTCTCGGCGCGCTGAAGGCTCAGCGCGAGCTGGGCGTCGCCGCGATAGGCGGGAAGGACTCCATGTCCGGCTCCTTCGAGGAGCTCGACGTGCCGCCCACGCTGGTATCGTTTGCAGTTACCACCGGGCTTGAGAGTGAGGTTATAAGCCCCGAGTTCAAGGCGGCGGGGCATAAGGTATATTGGCTGAGGCCGGAATACGACGGCAGGGGAAGACCGAGGGCTGAGAGTCTCAAGGAGCTCTACGCGAGGGTCACGTCTCTTATCCGCGAGGGCAAGGCGCTGAGCGCCTATACCCCGACCGCCGGAGGCGCGGCCGAGGCCGTATTCAAGATGGCGATCGGAAACGAGATCGGCTTCATATTCGCCGATATTGCCGAGGAGGAGCTGTTTGGGAGAGCCTATGGCTCATTTATCGTTGAGGCGGCCTGCGAGCTCGAGGGAAAGCTTCTGGGCGAGACCGTGGCGGATACAAAGCTCACGTTCGCGGGCGAGTCGGTCACCCTTTCGGAGCTTTTGAAGGCATACGATGCAAAGCTTGAGAGCGTGTATCCCACGAAGACAGCGGATCACGGCACGGCGCAGGAGTACAGCTTCACCGCCTGCGCGACTGTAGTGCCGCGCGTGAAGGCGGCTTCCCCGCGCGTCCTGATCCCCGTATTCCCCGGCACGAACTGCGAATACGATACTGCCCGCGCCTTCCGCGAGGCCGGCGCCGTGCCCGAGATATTCGTTATCAAAAACCTGAGCGCAGAGGCGATAGCCGAGTCCGCCGAGGCATTTACGAAAAAGATAGGCGAAAGCCAGATCGTGTTCATCCCCGGCGGCTTCTCCGGCGGAGACGAGCCGGACGGCTCGGGCAAGTTCATAACCGCGTTTTTCAGAAACGAGCGGGTAAAGGACGCCGTGACCGAGCTCCTTGAGGAACGCGACGGCCTTATGGGCGGTATCTGCAACGGTTTCCAGGCGCTTATAAAGCTCGGCCTCGTCCCCTTCGGCAGGATAACCGAGGCGGATAAGCATAGCCCGACTCTGAGCTATAATACGATAGGCAGGCACCAGAGCAGGATTGTCCGCGTCAAGGTCGCGTCAAACCTCTCCCCGTGGATGATGGAGACTCAGCCCAGCGAAGTATATTCCGTGCCGATATCCCACGGCGAGGGCAGGTTCCTTGCCCCGGAGATAACGATAGCCCGTATGGCGGAGCGCGGCCAGATAATGACGCAGTACGTCGACCTCGACGGACGGCCGACGATGGACGCCGACTTTAACCCGAACGGCTCAATGCACGCCATCGAGGGCATCACGAGCCCGGACGGCCGGGTGTTCGGCAAGATGGGCCATTCCGAGCGCGTGGGCGGCCTTTACAGGAACGTGGAGGGGAACTACGATATGGGTCTCTTCCGCTCGGCAGTCAAATATTATTCATAAAAAACTATCCCGCCGCAGCTTTTAAAGCTGCGGCGGGAATATTATATTGAGCTGTTTTATGCGTTACTGCTTACTCTTCTTAAGAAGAGAGAGCATAACGGCGCCTACGACGGATCCGACTACGAGGGCGAGAAGGTACATAAGCGGATTTCCGACAGTCGGGAATACGAATACGCCGCCGTGGGGAGCCATAAGGGTGCAGCCGAAGAGCATGGAGAGAGCGCCGGCGATAGCAGATCCGACTACGCAGGAGGGGATAACGCGGATGGGATCGGCAGCGGCGTAGGGTATCGTGCCCTCGGTGATGAAGCACAGACCCATGATATAGTTTACAAAGCCGTTGTTGCGCTCATCCTTGGTCCACTTCTTGGGGAAGAAGGTTGCGGAAAGGGCGATAACGATGGGAGGCACCATTCCGCCGACCATGACGGCGGCCATAACGTCATACTGACCTGAGCCGAGCGCGGCTACGCCGAAGACGTAAGCAGCCTTGTTTATCGGGCCGCCCATATCAACGCTCATCATTCCGCCGAGCACCGCGCCGAGAAGGATCTTGGAGGAGCCGCCCATGGAATTGAGCAGGTTCGCGATCCAGGTGTTGATCGCGCCCATAACGGGGTTAATAAGGAACATGAACGCGCCGATGAAAAGAATTCCGACGAGCGGATAGATGAGCATCGGGCGAAGACCGTCCATAGCCTTGGGCATTTTATCGGTGGCTTTTTTAAGTAGCAGAACGAAATATCCGCCGACGAAACCCGCGAGAAGAGCCGCCAAAAATCCGCCGGAGACGGGGTCGCCGTTACCCAAAAGGCTTACGAAGGAGTCGCCGGAGGCCGCGATAGCGCCGCCGACGAAGCCGACTACGAGACCCGGGCGGTCAGCTATTGACATCGCGATAAATCCGGCGAGCACCGGAAGCATAAAGCCGAAGGAAACTCCGCCGATGGTCTTGAAGACTGCCGCTACGGGGGTGTTCATACCGAAGTTGGATGGGTTGATCGAGTAATCGTCAAGCAGGAAGGCAAGGGCTATCAGTATTCCGCCGCCGACTACGAAGGGGAGCATATGGGATATGCCGTTCATCAGATGCTTGTAAATCGTGCTGCCGAAGCCCTGCTTCGCGGCAGGCTCCTTTGAGCCGGAGCCAGCGTTCTTCGCGTGGTAAACGGGGGCGTCACCGCTCACGGCGCGCTTTATCAGTTCCTCGGGCTTGTGTATGCCGTCAGCAACGCGGGTGATTACAACGGGCTTGCCGTCAAAGCGGTCCATCTCAACGTTTTTATCCGCGGCGATAACCACGCCCTCGCAGGCCGCTATCTCCTCGTCGGTCAAAATGTTTTTCGCGCCGCCCGAGCCGTTCGTTTCGACCTTGATGGAAATGCCGAGACTCTGACCGGCCTTCTGAAGATTTTCGGCTGCCATATAGGTGTGCGCTATGCCGGTAGGGCAGGCGGTCACGGCAAGAACGCGGTAGCCGGCGCTCGCGATCTCCTCCTGCGTAAAGCTCTCATCGCCGAACTTCTCCTGCTCAGCCTTGTCGAGAAGGCCGAGAAGCTCGTCCTCGTCCTTCGCCTTCCTGAGCTTTTCCACAAAGTCCTCGTCGGCAAGAAGGGTCATCATGCGGGCGAGGATATCCACGTGCAGACTGCCGTTCATCGGGGCGGCTATCATAACGAAGAGATCGGCCTTGTCCTCGTCGTCCTCGTTGTACTGAATCGGCTCAGCCAGACGGGCAAGAGCCAGACTCGGGCGCGTTACGACCTCCGTCCTCGCGTGGGGGACGACGATGCCGTCGCCAACGTAGGTGGAAAACTCCTCCTCGCGGGCGTAAATGGCCTTTTTGTACGCTTCTTTATCCGTGATATTTCCGTGCGTGACCTGGAGATCGACGAGCTTGTCGATGACCTGGTCCTTGTTTTTCGCTTTCACGTTGACCGCGGTGGCCCTGCGCGAAAACAGCTCTATGAGTCTCATACCGTCTCTCCTTTCAAAATATTACATTCATACCGCAGCGCGGCATGTTGATGTACGAAATAATAAATCAGAGCGTCGCCAAAAGCTCATCTATGAGCGGCTTTTCCGCAAGCCCGATGGAAAATGCCGTCGCTGAGCCGGTCGCCGTGCCGAGCTTTAAGGCATAGCCGTAGTCCCCGCGCTCAAGCCATCCGGCAATAAAGCCCGCGACCATCGAATCTCCCGCGCCTACGGAGTTTTTCACCTTTCCCTTCGGGCAGCCGATGCGGTGCACCTCGCCCGCCTCGTCGAGCAGCAGAGCCCCGTCGCCCGCCATGGAAACGAGGACGTTGCGCCCGCCCATCTCCTGAAGCTTTCGGGCGCATTCTACGAGCTCAGCGTCGGTTTTAAGCACCCTGCCGAAAATCTCGCCTAACTCGTGATTGTTAGGCTTTATCAGGAAGGGATGATACTTTAGCACGTTCACAAGCAGATCGCGGGTTGCGTCAACCGCGATGGGTATGCCCCTTCCGTCGAGCCTTGCCATTATCCGCTCGTAGGTGTCGCCGGGCAGGCACTTGGGTATTGAGCCCGAGAGCACCAGCATATCGTCCGGCCCTATGGCGTCAAGCTTATCGAAAAGCTTCGCCATATCCTCCCCGGTGATAACGGGGCCGATGCCATTTATCTCCGTCTCCTCAGCGGCCTTTACTTTCACGTTAACACGGGTCATCCCATCGCGAACGTGAATAAGGTCGGTCTTGAGCCCCATCTCCTCAAGGCCCTTTTCAAAGCCTTCGCCGATAAAGCCTGCAACGAAGCCGAGAGCCACGGTGTCAAAGCCGAGGGTGCGGAGCACGTTTGAAACGTTTATGCCCTTGCCGCCGAACTGGAATTCCTCAGACTCGTTGCGGTTTATCTCCCCGGGGCGCAGCTTCTCGAAATGTACCACATAGTCGATCGCGGGGTTGAAGGTCACGGTGTAGATCATACGGGTTCAGCCTCCTTTATAGTTGTTCGGTCACGGTAGCTTTCGTTCGGAACTGAGTCGGTGATGATACCGGCGCTATCCAGCGCGCTGATGCCTGCTGGATAGACCTTGTCGAACTTGCTGCTGTCGGCAAGAAACCAGCGCTCGCCTGAAAGGCGGACTACGGCGGCCTTTATCTCGCGCTCGTCGATCCCCGGCGTGGTGAAGCCCCGATCAAGTGATATGCCGTTCGTGCCGAGAAATGCCTTCGTGAAATTATACTGATTCAATGCGGCAAGGGCGGTAGACCCCACGATCGCCTCGGTACGCTGCCTTATCCTGCCGCCGGGAACGTATACAGTGCAGCCCTTCTGCGTCAGCACCCGCGTATGCGCGAGCCCGTTCGTTACGTAAACCGCCTTCAGCGCTTCCCCCGTGATAGCGTGGGCAAGCTGCAGCGTCGTGGAGCCCGCGTCTATAAAAACGAAGTCGTCGGCGCGGATCATCCCCGCAGCCGCCCTTGCGATAGCCTCTTTTTCGGGGAGCATCAGGTTTTCCTTAGTCAGCATATCGAACTCTACCGCGGAAAGCTGAGCGTCGTTCAGCGCCGCGCCGCCATGCACTTTGCTTAAAAGACCCCTCTCGTCCAGCACGATAAGATCGCGCCTTACCGTGGAAACGCTGGTGTTCAGAAGCTCCGCAAGCGCGTGAACGGAAATGGACCTCTCTCTCTTCAGCGCATCAAGTATCATCTGCCGCCGTGTCTCCGCGATCATTGAAATCCCTCCGCAATTCCTTTATATTGTCATTATAAATCAAAATAATTCATTGTCAATCAAAATTATTCAAGAATTTTATGAAAAATGAACTTTTGTTAATGTGCAAAATTCCGGGTGCCGGAAATCGTACAAAATGCCGAACGGGGAAAACCGGCTGAGAGTTGATATGCCTTGATTTACTTGAGAAAGTATTGTATAATTTCCCTAAAATATATAAATAGATGAATATTTACTCAGCTATCGTTTATTTCATACTTATCTTTTTAAGAGAAAGATTGGGAGAGCCGGGGATATGAGCAATAAACCTCCTGCGTTCAGCACTGAAGACGAATTTTACACTGATTTGCTTAATAGATATTCTCAAAGTATGGCAAACGCCGCTATCAAGTTCGGAGCCTCCACCGACAGCGTTGAAGACATTATTCAAGAGTCGGTCGCCCGCATTTATATGCACCACGACACTGTGTCGAGACTTGACCGGCGGGCGCTTGTTTCATACATATGGCATACGGTGCGAAGCGTGACTTTGAACTACTTGCGCGACGACCTGAAAACGATTGATCTTGAAACGGCGGAGCGAGCGCAGATCGAGTCGCCTGAAGATCTCTTGCTGATTACGGAAAATCGCTCTTTGCTTGCGAAGTCTATTGAAAAGCTCCCGGAAAGGGAGAAGGAGCTGCTGATCGAAAAGTACTTTCTTGGCTGGAGCTGCCGCGAGCTTTCAGAACAGCACCGCATATCGGAGGGAAACGTCCGGATCATTTTGATGCGAGCTCGAAATAATCTTAAAGAAATTATGGAAAAGGAGGAGAAACAGTAATGGATAAAAAGGATTCTGTGCTTGCAACACTGCAGGCAGAAGCCGAGGAGGCAAATCTTGCGCTTGAAATATACAGAATGATGATAGATGAAAGCGCCGAGCTCGAAGATCAAACCGGCAGTGACAGCGCAAAAGACGATTATCATGTTACCAACGAATTAAAGGAGAGATGCCTTGGAAGAATCAGAAGCATAAGGAAAAAGCAAAGGTGGGGGAAGACCGGGAAAAAAGTAATAAAAATACTAAATACGGTCGCCGTTTGCACTCTTATCATACTATTGGTGTCAACGGTTCTGATAACAAGCGTCGAAGCCTTGAGAGTGCTGGTTTATAACTTCCTTATCGAGAATATGGGCGATCACTATTCACTTGCATTTGTCGAGAGCAGCGAAATTAAGGCCGCGCCTACGTGGATTCCGGAGGGCTACAAGCTTACAAGCGCAAGCTCGACCTGGATGAAGGAATATGAAAACGGCAGCGGCGGATATATCTCTTTTTCGTATGACGATCTATCCGCGACTATCGACGTTGACAACGAAGGGGATACTGAGCTTGTAAACGTTTCCGGAAGAAGCGTCCTTGTATCCGCCCAGGACGATGAAGTTTTTGCAATCTGGGTTATTGAAGAGAAGGAAATAACGTGCACCCTCTGCCTGCATGGCGAAAGCCTTGATACGGCAACGAAAATAATTGAAAACGTAAAATAAAGGAGAAAAATATGAAACGAATTATTGCTATCGTTCTTAGCTTAATAATGCTCGTGTGCTTTGCGGGCTCTGCTCTTGCAAGCATTACCTTCATTGGAACGTCTTCAATCAGCGCCAATTTATCTATCAGTTCATTGGGAATTGCAACTTGCAAAGGTAAAGTTACCCTTTATTCCGGATATACCGCCGACTTGACGGTGGAGCTGTACCGCGTCAGCGGGAGCACGGAGACAATGATAAAGAGCTGGACGAAGAGCGGCAGCGGCACTATCGTGCTCTCAAAGCCAAACGCCGTTTACTCCGGCTATCAGTATTACACCAAGACGACTGCCGTAGTTTACAACAGCAGCGGAGTGGAAGTCGAACGCCCGAGTAGAACCTCTTCTACCGTAACCTACTGAGAATACTCCTGCAAAGAGCAGACAGATCTTTTGCTGATGGCAAAGGGGCACTCGCAAAAAGCGGCTGCCCCTTTGGCGTTTTGATAGGCGCGTAAGAAATACTCATCACCCTCTCATCAATCAAAAAAACAGATTTTCATCAATCATTTTGTTGATTTTTGATTGATGAAACCGTATAATATGATAAAAGCTCAGAAAGCGGGGCAGGCTATGAAAAACCCTCCCTTTGAAATTACGCCGATGATTCTGACGGACGCCACTGAGATTTCCGAGCTTGCTGGCTGTCTGTCTAAGGGATATTTGTCCCTTAACCCAATTCTGCGGCGGACCAATCGAATCCGCACTATCCAGGGTACGCTGGCAATAGAACAGAATACGATGAGCGAATAGCAGATCACTGCTGACCGCCCACGGCTTAATGATGCGTGGACTGGTGGAAGAAGCCGGAATGCTTCGCTCCGGCGCGGTAGGCGTTGCGGACAGCAAAGGGAATATCTTGCACATGGGTACTCTGCCGCGATACGTTCCGGAGAGTGTAGAAAGGCTCCTCGTGTGGGTGAGGGACAGCGAGCTTCCGATGCTGATCAAAAGCTGCGTATTCCACTACGAGCTTGAACTCATTCACCCCTTCGCCGATGGCAACGGAAGGATCGGAAGATTGTGGCACACGCGGCTGCTGGCAGAGTGGAATCCACTGTTCGCCTGGCCCCCGGTGGAGCCTATCATCCACGCCCGACAACGGGAGTATTACGATGCTATCAATGCCTCGAACAATGCCGGGGAGTCCACAGCTTTCATCGAGTTTATGCTCGCTGCAATCAAAACCGCGTTGTTGGAGACCGTAGGAGCAAAAGGCAAGCCGATAGGGAAGAATGCAAAGAACGCAGCTTTTCGCCGCCGGTTCATATTGGCACATCTCTCGGAAAAACCGACAATTCGCAATGCCGACCTGTGCGAAGGTCTCGGCATTTCACCTGCGACGGCAAACAGAATTCTGCGGGAATTGAGCCAGAACGGGACTATTGAGCCTGTAATGGATGGGAAATTCCGGGCGTATAGGTTAAAAACGAGCATTGATAATCCAAATATATCAGCCGAATGACGCTTTTTACCTGACAGCTTAATTAATTTCCTATAATTTTGAAAGGCCTCTTGAAAATGAGGCCTTTCTATGTTAATATAGTTAGTCGAGATTAACTGATATAGTAATTGCTGCCCGCCCGCAAAGTGCGCCGAAAGTGGCTTTTGTCTACAGTCTGAAATGGCTGAAATCATACGATTTCAGCCATTTTTATGGTCTGAGTGACTTGACGCGGTCGGCGGGCTGCAGGTTCCCCGAAAAAGAACCTTTTTGTTCGATTAATACTTATTTGCCGCTGGCGCCGTAGTTTTGGAGCACTCTGGCGGAGGGGTCTTTTACGTCGCAGCCCTTCCACGCCTTGTTCGGCATCCAGAAGTCCTTTATCATTCTCGCCTGGCCGGGGTAGTATTTCTCGAAAAGCTCGCGGTATAGAAGGCTCTCCTTCGTAAACGGCCTTGCGTAGTCGTATTTCATCCGCTTTTCTTCATACTCCCCGTCGGTGTAGAGGCTTTCCGCGTACTCCTTCAGATCGTCCACCATAGAGTGGCCGACCGCGTCGGAGAAGGCCGCCTTCTGCCGCCAAAGGATATCCTCGGGCAGGAGAGCCTCGCCCTCGAAGGCGTGGCGGAGGAGGTATTTACCCATATTGTAGCTGTTTACCTTGAGCTTCGGGTCGATGCTCATAACGTATCGAACGAAGTCGAGGTCGCCGAACGGTACTCGTGCCTCGAGGGAGTTTACCGAAATGCACCTGTCTGCGCGAAGAACGTCGTACATATAGAGCTCGTCGACTCTCTTTTTAGCCTCAAGCTGAAACGCCGTAGGCGAGGGGGCGTAGTCCGTGTACTTATACCCGAAGAGTTCGTCTGATACCTCGCCCGTCAGGAGTACGCGCACGTCGGTGTGCTCGTGGATATATTTGCAGCATAGGTACATACCCATACTGGCGCGGATGGTGGTTATATCCCACGTTCCGAGAAGGGCGACGACCTCCGGCAGGGCGGCTATCACCTCGTCGCGGGTCATATACACCTCGGTGTGCTCGGCGCCGATGAAGTCGGCGACCTTTTTGGCGTATTTCAAATCAATGGCGTCCTTATCCATACCGATAGCAAAGGTGCGGATCGGCACTCCGAGCCACCTCGCCGCAACGGCGCAGACGAGGCTTGAGTCAAGGCCGCCTGAGAGGAGAAAGCCGATAGGCACGTCTGAATCGAGCCTTTTGGCTATTCCGTCCACTAACTTGTGCCGGATATTTACACATATCTTTTCAAGATCTCCCGAGACGGGGGTTTTTACCGAAGTGAGGTCGGAAAAGCGAATAAACGCCCCGTCTTTATAGTAATATCCCGGCGGAAA
>ONTN01000138.1 GCA_900320765.1 uncultured Eubacteriales bacterium | reverse complement strand
CCAGCGTACATCTCCACCTGACCGCTGAGGGCAGGGACGTTGTCGTTATCGTTCCGACGCTTGAGATGAAGCGCGGCTACGGAATGGGCGATAAGATACATTTCTCGTTTGGCGGAAACGTCGCTCACGTATTCTCCAAGGAGACCGAAAAGAACCTCGAGTGGTAAAATAAACGCGAAAGCTTTGCCCTCCGGTTTTCCGGAGGGCGCTTTTATTATCCCGCTGACGGACGGTGAAGCATTACGAAACTGATAATTGTTATTAACGGAAAGGGCGGAGTGGGGAAGGATACACTCTGCGCCGCCATAGCAGAGAAATACCGGGTTATGAACGTAAGCTCGGTAGATCCGATAAAGGAGATAGCCCGCGGCTTCGGCTGGAACGGGGAGAAGGATATGCGCTCCCGCCGCTTCCTTGCCGAGCTGAAAGAGGCGTTTATAAACTACTGTGACCTTCCGACAAAGTACCTCTGCGGCAAGGCGGAGGAGTTTTTGAGGGGCGAGGACGAGGTGATGTTCGTCCATATCCGCGAGCCGAAGGAGATCGCCGCCTTCCGCGAGGCGATTCGCCCCGCCGAGTGCAAAACGCTGCTTGTACGCCGCGACAGTCTTCACGCCGGGGAGAAGTACGGCAATTCAGCCGACGACGACGTGGAGAATTTTGAATACGATCTTACGTTCAATAACGATCTCCCGCTCGAGGAGAGCAAAAGGGAGTTTAAAAAGCTTATTACAGATATAATAGAAGGCCGCGGGAACTGATCCCGCGGCCTTTAAATATTGCACTTGTTTCAGCTCATATATTCGCCGTTGTAGCTTACGAGAACGGCGGACTGGACGCCGTCGAGGGCGGAGAGCTCGTCAACGAAATCGGTGTTGTCGTCGCGGAGCCTTATCTCAAGGTTTAATTCGACGACTCCGGTGCGGGCGGTCTTGGACTTTGTAACGCACTTATGGGTCTTCTCCTTCAAAAGGGCGAGAGCCTTATCCTCTGAAGCCTTGTTGTCGCAGGTGAGGATAACGATGTACGGATTGGTATGGCCCTTGCGGTTTACAAAGAGGATGAGGATTACGCCGATAATGGCGCTTCCGATGATCGCGAGGGGAATGAGACCGGAGGCGAGTACGATGCCGGCGGCGATAGCCCAGAAGAGGAAGGCTATATCAAGCGGCTCCTTGATCGCGGTACGGAAACGGACGATAGAGAGGGCGCCGACCATACCGAGGGAGAGGACAACATTCGACGTTACCGCCAAGATGACGAAGTCGGTTATCATCGTAAGGGCGATGAGCGTAACTCCGAAGCTCGAGGAAAACATCACGCCGCGGTAGGTCTTCTTATATACGAAATAGATGAACAGGCCCACGCAGAAGCTGAGCGCGAAGCTTATAGCCATTACGAGGGGATCGATTGCCTCGAACTTCTCAAGGAATGATTTTTTAAGTACGTCAGAGATCGATGTGGCAAGAGTTGTATTCATTGTATTATCCTTCCTTTTAACCGTATGTCCTGCAAACGGCATATTTTGAAAATGAAGTGACTCGTCTTCCGGAAAGCTGAACGGCGTCCCGGATAACGTCGGGCAGATATTCGTCCCACTTGACCTCAAGGATGCAGTATTGGTCGCCCACGGGTACTGTGGGGCAGTCCCAATCGAGGAAATTCGTGCATTTGAGCCCGGAGCGTATGTCGTAGTCGAGCGTTACTCTCACGTTGCCGGGGGCGTAAACGAAGGGGTCGCGGGTGTAGTCGACTATCGTCATCGGTCGCATACCCTGGCTCAGCATCTTCGAATAGAGTTCCTGAACGAGCGGGCGCCCGCTCTCTTTCATCCATTCGAGGTCGCCGTCGACTATTCGCTGCGCTTCGTCGCGGCTAATATGCGCCTGCTCCTTGCTCGTAAGACTGTTCATCTTGGATTTTTTCTCCAGCATTATATAGCTGAGATCGCCGTTATAATACCGGATCCGGAACTTTTCACGGAAGTTCACACCGTCAAGCTTCTCTCGCAGCGCCTTGTCGTAAATATTGTCGAAGTACAGGGAGCGGATGTAATATTTTCCGTTCAGGGCGTGAGGATCGCGCTTCATAACCGCTCCGAGTCTCTGCCGCAGGGCGAGCATATCGCAGTAATTCACCTCGTGCTTCCACTCGTGGCGAAAATCCATATTGATCACTTCCTTTGCCTTTGGCTTCGTTGGTATTATTATAGCACAGAAGCTTAAACGTAGCTTAAATGCTTTTTAAAAAACTCCGTCTCGTCGTCGTTTGCCGTTTTGGAGCATGGGCTTCGCATATCGACGTGGAAAACGTGGCCTGTTCTCTCATCGCCGTATATCCTGTACTCTGCTGTGCCGCCGCGTTCGTTTATGAGCCTTGCCATAGGTTCGCAATGTGAGAGCAAAAAATCGCCCGGCGATGAAATAAGAAAGGCAGGGGGATAATCGGCGTTTATGTAGTCAAGAACGCGAAGCATTTTTCCAAACTTTTCAGGCTTCTTTGTAAAATACGCGGAGATAGCGGGATTCTTCTCCCCGAGCGCCATCGAGGTATCGTACATTCCGCAGTTCAGTCCGAGGGCGCGGAGCTTGAAGCCCTGAGGTGGATGAATGCCCATTATATCCGCGTATTCAGGTGAAGTGCAAATGGCGGCGTACTGGCTTGCAAGCTGAGCTCCGGCGGAATCCCCGACGATAAAAATGTTATCGGTATCGATAAAGAATTCGTTCTTATTGCGTATCGCCCACTCCATCACAGCGTTCGTATCCTCGAGCGGAGCGGGGAAGATGCAGTCCGGCGCAAGGCGGTAGTTGAAATTGATAACGGTGAAGCCGCGCCGGGCGAGCGAGGCGCAGTAGTATTTATAAACGTCCGCGCTTCCGTAGACGTAACCCCCGCCGTGAAAGCTGAGTATCGTGGGAAGGGGAGAACCTGCGCCCTTCGGGTAGGCGACGTGCAGGTCGTTCTCCGGACCTCCCGCGTATTTAAGGCCTGAAATATAGGTAACATCTTCGGGTATAGTGAGCCCTGCGTCGCGCTTTTTGTCGGATCTCGCGCAGCCCTTGCGGAACAACAAAACCTGAATATCCATTTCCGGCCTCCTTTCGCTTATCTGATAAACTCCTTGAAAAACTCTATCTCGTCGCCGTTCGCTTTTTTTGCGTATTCATCGTTCAAGGCAAGATGGAAAACGTGCCTTGATTCCTTTGTCCCGTAGATACGGCACTTCGCCGTTCCGCCGCGCTCGTTTATAAGCGCTGCCATAGGCTCGCAGCATTTGAGCAGGAAATCTCCCGGTGCCGAGAGCACGAAAGCGGGCGGGTAGCGGGAATCAATGTACTTTGTGGGATACAGCATTTCACCGAGCCTTTCCGGCTCCTTTGTAAAGTAACACGAGAGCGCGGGAAAAACCTTGTACAGCACGGTCGGCTCGTAAATACCGCAATTGAGACCGATAGCGCGAAGTGTAAACTTCGGAGGCCTTATGCCCATTATATCGGAGTAGTCGGGATTTGAGCAGATAACGGCGTACTGGCTTGTAAGCTGTGCGCCGGCCGAATCGCCGACGATGAAAACATTGCTTAAGTCAATATGGTATTCGTCCTTATTGCGCACCGCCCACTCCATAACGGTGTTGATATCCTCGAGCGGAGCGGGGAAAGCGTTGCTCGTGGCAAGGCGGTAATTGAAGTTAATAACGGTAAAGCCCTGCGCGGCGAGAAAGGCGCAGTAGAACCTGTACTTCTCGGGACTGCCGTAAACGTAGCCGCCGCCGTGGAAGTTTACTATAGTCGGGAGTGGAGAGCTTGTGCCCTTTGGATATGAGACGTGGAGATAATTATCCGCAGAGCCGCCGTATCTGAGCCCTGTTACGTATTCCACGTTTGTCGGCATCTCAAGTCCCGCGCCGAGCTTTTTCGCAAGCCT
>ONTN01000132.1 GCA_900320765.1 uncultured Eubacteriales bacterium | reverse complement strand
TATCTTATGCGCGTTTAAGTATTCAACGAGCTGCACGGGCATTGAGAAGTTCTTTTTCGGTATAAGATACGTCGTAGCTCCGAATTTCAGGGTGGGGTAGAGCTCCTTCAGGCAGGCGTCAAAATAGAGCGGCGACTGATTCCCGAAAACCGTGTCCCCGTTAAAGCCGAGAGTCTCCGAAAGCTGCTCCACGTAGTCAATAACGGAGCGGTGGCAGGCGGCGACGCCCTTCGGGATTCCGGTAGAGCCGGAGGTGAAAACGATGTAGATGGGGTCGATATCTATTGCCTTATCGTAAATATCGTCGAGCACTTCGTCGTCCGGCTCGCAGGAGGCCGCCTCGGAAAAGAGGACTGCGCGGCCGCCCTTTAGGTCAAAGGCCGACGCTGCGGCGATAGTCTCCTCATCGCAGAGAACGATGGGCGAAAGGACGTTGTCAAGTATAAGCTGGATCCTGCCCGCGGGCATCTCCTCGTCGATCGGAACATAGAAGCAGCCTCCGGAGACCACTCCGAAGAAGGCCGCGACCTCGGCGGGCGACTTCCGCATAAACACTACGACCGGCTTCTTATAGACGCCCTCGCGGGCGAGAAAGGTTCCGACCGAGCGGCTGAGCCCGTAAACCTCGGCGAAGGTGAGCCCGTTTTCACCGTCGGAAAAAGCGAGCTTGTCGGGGCGGACCTTAACTATGCTTCTGAGATAATTAAGTACGTTGTTATGCATAGGCACATTACTCCATAATTATAATCATACCGATTTATTATATAACCAAGACAAAACGATGTCAAGGAACAATGGTACAGAAAATCTAAATATTGTGTTAACTCCTTGTGTATTTTAGCTAAATATATGCTATATAGAAAAAACCGGGGCGCCGCTGATTCTGGGCGCTCCGGATAACGATATTCACTTAAACCCCGCCGATGCCGTGTAGACTCACTTATAACCTGCACGATACATGCAGGTGGGTCGCCTCCTTCCGTCCGACACGCTTCCAACTTCCGGGCGCAAACGGCGCTCTCGGGAGGCCTGCAATAAGAGGGAAGAGTACAGCGTCCCTTATAAGAGATGTGGGTTTAAATAAGCCTATCACGAACACAGCAGGGGGTTTATCAAGAATGCTTAACCCTCGTCGTCCTCGGAAAACAGCCGCTCCATAAAGCGATTGTAGATGTCCTCTTCTTCATCGTCTTCGAGGTTTTCAAGCTCCTCAGTGCCGGGGACCTGCTTTAAAAGAACGATACCGTAATCCTCGTCGTCGGGATCCATATCCGCGGGAAGAAAGGCAAGATAATATACGCCGTTTAATTCAATAGTATCAACATGCTCGAGTTCGTAATTGTTGCCTTCCTCATCGGTTATGGTGTAGATATCGCTGCCGAAATCACCCATCGGACTCACCCCTTTCCTTATCTTCATCTGTATTGTACCTCAAACTGCACAATAAATCAAGAGATTAATTTAGAAAAATGTGCAATATTGCAAAATATATCTTTTTTTCCGTTTTGTTTACAAAAAATCTTTTTTTGTATGCTTGCAACGGCGGGGCTCTTGAGTTATAATACGGATTTATGTAGGGCTTTATGCCATGATAATGAAAGGGAATGATACCAATGAGCGCCTCAAAAAACAAAAAACAGCGTTTGAACGCAACCGTAGACCCCAAAAAGGCAGAGGAAGAAGCCAAGCGCATAAAGGAGAACAAAAAGTATAAGACCATCGGCATTTGCGTCGCCGTGCTTTTCGTTCTTTCGATAGCTTTCATTCTTCTTTTCAATACCATGATGTACAACTGGCTTCCCGCCGTCTCCGTAAACGGCAGGAACTTCTCGGCAGCGGAATTCAATTTCTTCTATATGGCCGAGTATAACGAGCTCGCTAATTCCTCGGCGGAGAGTAAGCCTACTACCGGCTATTCTTTCCGCGAGCAGAAATATGACGATCTTTACACCTGGTATGACTACCTGAAGAACGAGGCCAAGACCGCGCTTACTCAGTACACCGCGATCTATAACGAGGCGCAGGCCAAGGGCTACGTCCTTCCCAATGAGGAAAAGGCAAACATCGAAACCGAGATAACTTCCCTCAGGAATGCCGCGGCTTCGAGCAACGTCAGCACTAAGGCCTATCTTGAAAACGTATACGGCACCGGCATGACCGAGAGCGTCTACAGAAAGTGCCTCGAGTTCTATACCTACGTGAGCTCATATTATTCGCACATCGTCGATACCTTCCAGTATACTGACGATGAGCTTGCGGCCGAGTATGCCGAGATTGCCGGCGACTACGATTACTTCAGCTTTGACCTCTTCTTTGTCGAGGCGGATATGGGCACCGAAGAGGAGCCGATAAGCTTTACAAACGCAATGGCGGGCGCCAAGGAAGAGGCGGAGATGCTTAAGGCTCACACCGCCGATGAGGCGAGCTTCGTCGCCGCCGTTCAGGACTATTATAATTTCCATGCCGAGGAGGGCGGAGATCCTCAAACGGCTTCTGCCGACAGCCTCGGCACCGGTTTTCAGGGCAGATACGTTTCTATGATCTATTCCTGGGCTGATGAATGGCTCAAGGACGCCGCGCGCGAGGCGGGTGACGTTGAGATCTTCCCGATCGGCGAGAGCGAGGAGGATACCAGACACGGTTATTACGTCGTCCTCTTTAAAGAGAGAGATACGAACGATTACGCCGGAGTCAAGGCGAGCATGATCGCCATCTCCCCCGAGACCGTAACCAAGGAGGAGGGAGAGACTGACGAGGCTTACGCGCTCAGACAGGCCGCTGCCGAGCAGGCTGCCGATTCCAAGATCGGCGAGATCAAGGCCGCGTGGGAGAGCGGAGCTTACGCCACCACCGATGACCTTATCGCTGCCTTCTCCGAGGATATCGGCGATAACCACAACGATTACGATGCCCTTTCAAAGCACGACCTCTACGACAGCTTCAACGACTGGCTCTTTGACGAGGCGAGGGCGGAGAACGATTCCCTCACCATCACCGAGGGCTCCTACAGATACCTGCTCATCTATAAGGGACACAGCGATATCCTGAATAAGTTCTACGCTAAGAACTCCCTTGATTCCAAGAACTTCACCGCCTGGGCTGAGGGCGTCGCCGTCGGCTACGAGGCAAAGGAGCATTGGGCTCAGAGATATACCGGTGGCATCTACTACGAGAGATCCCTCTATTGATAAGGTCTAATTAATCGCGCCCTGCGGGCTAACCTGCCCGCAGGGCTTCGTCGTCAAATAATAAAGGAGAGATGAAAATGGCGGAGGCAATGGACTGTACGTTTCTTACCGAGCGGGGAAAATTCAATTTTCGCGTCGGGGTCATTATCTCAAGCGGGGCGAAGATACTGATGGCTCGCAATCCTATTTTTTCGGATGAATGCTATTATTCGGTCGGCGGCCGTGTGCATTTCGGCGAGAGCCTGGAGGAAGCTGTGCTTCGTGAGGTCAGGGAGGAGACGGGACTTGACTGTGAGATAGACCGCCTTGCCGCCCTGCATGAGAACTTTTTTACAATTGAAAGCGGGATCAGATTTCACGAGATATCCGTATTCTTCACGCTCAAGCCGGATGACAGGCTGCTTGCCATTGAGAACGGGCACAGGACGGATCAGGGCCCGGAGGGGGAGTACCTCGAGTGGATAGATATGAAAAACTGCGAGGGGAAGACGATATATCCGGAGTTTTTCAAAACGGTTGATTTCAGTAAAGAGCGCGAGATTTTGCATTTCATAACTCGCAATTAAGGAGGGCAGAAAGGCTATGAATAAAAGGCTTGAAAAGGTTATAGAAAGGATGAAGGACAGGGGCTTATCCCAACTTCTCATATCCGACCCCGGCAGTATATATTATCTTACCGGGATATCGGTCGATCCGGGCGAGAGATTTTTCGGCCTTATCGTCCGTGAGAGCGGCGAGGCGTCGCTCATCGTAAACAGGCTCTTTTCCGTTCCGGAAACGGATATCGAGACCGTATGGCTCGGCGACACCGACAGCGTGAGCGAGGCGGTCGCGCGGCTGATTGACAGAAAGGTCGAGCTCGGCGTAGATAAGCTTC
>ONTN01000163.1 GCA_900320765.1 uncultured Eubacteriales bacterium | reverse complement strand
GCTGTACCCCTTCCCCGTTTCTGTCACCTTGGCAAAGAGTTTTTTAAACTGGTTTATTTCAAGCTCGAGATTCTCAAAAAGCTCCGGTTCCTCCTCCGCCTCAATAACGGCTCCAGAGCTGCACAGGGCTGTAAACCGGCACGGCTTGAGCAAGGCCTCGGTATGCTTATCCCTTACGGTCAGATATCCGCCGTCTATCGGGGAAGCGAGCTTCACCGGCTTCTCCTCCGCCACTTTGCAGCTTAAGTCTCCGATGCCGGTGACGAGCGATAGCGTCAGAGGCTCCTTGACCCCCTTTGGAATGACCGGCCTTTCGGCGGCGATTTCGAGCTTTACCGATATTTCATCTCGCGTTTGCGGCGAGATAAGTATCTCCCCTCCCACGGTGTAGCTCTCGATCCTGCCGCAAAGATTTACGTTGCTGCCCACGACTCCGTACTTCGTCCTTCTCTCAGAGCCGATGTTTCCCACTATTACGTCGCCGGTGTTTATGCCGACGCCCATCTCGAGCCTGGGAAGGCCGCGCTGCGTGTTCCAGTCGTTGACCTCCCGCATACGGCGCTGCATCTCGACCGCGGCGCGAACTGCGTTTTCTGCGTGCTTCTCGGAATAAATCGGCGCGCCGAAGAGGGCCATAATCCCGTCGCCGATGAATTCTATGATCGTGCCCTCGTTTTGCTGGATTATCTCCGTCATCTCTCCCAGATAGTGATTCAGCATCAGAATAAGCTTCTGCGCCTCGATCCTCTCGCTGAGTGCGGTAAAGCCGCGAAGGTCGCTCATCATTATTGTCAGTGATCGCTTGCGTCCGCCCATATTGAGCCCGTCGGGGGTGTCAAGAAGCTGCCTTACGATTTCGTCGGAGAGGAATCGTCCGAAGGTCTCGCTCAGAAGCTTGTTCCTGAGTTCGAGCCTGTCGTTCAGCGCCTTGATCTTCTCCATCGCCTTTATCGCGTCCCGAAGCTCCGTAAGCTCGCTTATATCGCTAAGTACGACTATCAGAGCGACCTTCTCTCCCTCGCTTCTCAAAAACGAGGTCCTGACGTGGAGCTGCTTTGTGTATTTGCCGGTATAATATGGGACTATGTTTTCATGAACGGCCGCGGAGTTATATACGGCGTCGAGCACCGTCTGATTGAAGGCGTCGTTCTCTTCATACTCAAAAAAGACCCCCGCAAAGCTTTTGCCGGTCAGCTCCTCTACGCTGCGGTCCAGTATCTCTGACGCTGCGTGGTTTGCGTAGCTTATCACCCCGTCGAGACCGACCGTCATTACTCCCTCCGACATATCCCGGATTATGCTCTGCCTGATTAGCTCACTCTGATCGCGCATCGGATCACCCCTGTCTCTAAGTCCCCGGACTTACGTTTTTTTCGCCGGATAGGATCGCATACAACGATGGGGGCGGAAGAAAACCGCCCCCGTTATTCTTCAGATTTTGGAAATCAGCTTCTCGTCAGTCTGCCGTACTCGCTGAAGAAGTGCATAATGCGGCTTAAAAGACCCTCGCTCTTTTTCTCGCCCTTCGTCTCCGCCTCTCGGGACTCGTACACCGTGCGGCAGGCCTCCTCATAGCTTGCGGTGACCTCACGCAGGCGCGCGCTGAGCTGCTTCATAATTTCAAGCATAACGTCGGGCTTGTTCCTGAGATAGTCGGAAAGCTCTCTCTCCGTTATCTCGGTCACCTCTGTCCCGTCCTCAAGGGCGACTGCGGTGGCGCTGCGCGGATAGCATTCCACGATTCCCATCTCGCCGAAGAAGGCCTCGCTTCCGAGCTTAGTCAGCTCTTTTTCGTCCTCGGTCTCGTAGGCGGAGAAAATGCCGACCGTGCCGGAATTAATCTGATACATCGACGCGGAATATTCGCCCTCGCGGAAGATTACCTCGCCCTTATTGAAGCTCTTGATCCTCATTCTGCACCTCCTGCGTCGTTCGTCTTCTCATTGTCGAAAATATCGGCCATCTGATATTCATCGCAAATGCGGTCTATCTCGCTCGAAAGCACGGAGTCAGGCGCGGCGCCGTTCTTCTCGTTCTCAACGGTCCTGTAGACGGTTTTGCAAACGTCCAGATAATCCTGGGACCTTCTTCTGAGCTTGTGGCAGAGCTGCACCGCACTTTCGATGTGCACATTGCTTTTGTAAACCTGTCCGGCGGTGTCGGCATTGCTTATTCTCCCTATGATACGCCCAATGATATTGCGGTGATCGGCGAGGGCGTTAAGGAAGTCTACGACGCTGTCCTGCGCGATAAGGGTATGGGAGATGTGGCAATCTACTGCGAGATGGGACGCTTCATGCTGGCTCCTTACGGCGCTCTGATCACTAAAGCGATCCATGAAAAGCACATCTACAAGGAATACATCGGTGTGGATGCCTGCGCGGCGAACCTGATGAGACCTGCGATGTACGGCTCCTATCATCACATTACTGTCCTTGGTAAAGAGGACGCGCTGCGGGACCACATGTATGACGTCACAGGATCTCTGTGCGAGAACAACGATAAGTTTGCTGTGGCCCGCCTGCTTCCCAAGATCGATATGGGGGATTACCTCTTTATTCATGACACCGGCGCGCACGGTTTCGCGATGGGCTACAACTACAACGGAAGGCTGCGCAGCGCTGAGCTTCTCCTTAAGGAAGACGGAAGTGTGCAGGAGATCCGCAGAGCGGAGACAGAGATGGACTACTTCGCGACCTTTAACGGCAGCGAGTTTTACGACAGCCTTCAGGAGCAGTACAGGGAACTGAGAGGCTGAGCGGGTTTATATGGATAAAAAGTATTTCTTCTTTGATATTGACGGGACGCTGACAGACAGAAGTACGGGAAAGATCGTCCCATCGGCGGCTCTGGCTGTTGAAAAACTCAGGGATGCCGGTCATTTTGTCGCGATCAATACCGGAAGGGCGCACTACAAGGCAAGGAAATTCTTTGATGAGAACGGCTTTGACAATATGGTGTGCAACGGCGGTAAGGCAATCGTCCTAGACAGGAAACTGGTGGAAAACAGTCCGCTGGTTTATGAGAATGCTCTCAAACTGTATTATGAGGCGCTGGATAAAGGGTACGGCGTTCTGGTCGCCGACGAAGATTCCGAACTGGTGAGAACCAGGGACTTCCGGTTTTACGATCAGGCCGGGATCAGAAAAGAGCCGACCACCTATGTGATCGACGCGGA
>ONTN01000198.1 GCA_900320765.1 uncultured Eubacteriales bacterium | reverse complement strand
TTTTGTCGCCGAGGCTCATTTTGCCGAGAGTGGCGGGATTATCATATTCAAGGACGAACACGCTGACCGCCCCTATAAGAATCAGCGCCGCTGTGAGCGAGAGGACGAGCTTTGAGTGCTCGCCGAGGCGTTTCTTTTTCTCTCCGCGTCTGAGGCAGGACGTTATATCGAACCAGACTATAAAGCCTAAGCCGCCGATAACGATCAGCAGCATCGTAGTTATCAGAACGAGAGGATCGGATCCGTAGTCCATTAGGCTGTTCGGCCCGATGATATCTATGCCCGCGTTGCAGAATGCCGATACCGACGTAAAAACAGATACCCAAACGCCCTTTATAAGTCCGAAGCGCGGAATAAAGGCGGGAAGATACAGAAGCGCTCCCACGCCCTCTACAATGAAAGTACCACTCAGCACCCTTCCCAAAAAGCCGAAAAGCCCATTCGGCGTTGAAAGATTAAAGGCGTCCATCAGAAGTATCTGATCC
Source organism: uncultured Eubacteriales bacterium (assembly GCA_900320765.1). Classification (GTDB taxonomy): domain Bacteria; phylum Bacillota; class Clostridia; order Oscillospirales; family Oscillospiraceae; genus RUG626. The sequence goes on along the minus strand of ONTN01000198.1, from coordinate 2,395 downwards.
TTTAGTCTCATCTTCTTGCGAAGCTTCAAAATAAACGCCGAGTAGATGGTTATCACGCCGAGACCGCCGAGCTGGATCAGAAGCAGTATCACGGCCTGGCCGAATACGCTCCAGTGTGAAAACGTGTCGACTACGACGAGGCCGGTGACGCAGACCGAAGTCGTCGAGGTGAAGAGCGCCGTCAGCACCGAGGTCTTTTCTCCCGGGGCGGTCGAAATGGGAAGGGCGAGGATCACCGTTCCAAAAAGGATCAGGGCGAAAAAGCCGAGTGGGATTATCTGAGCCGATGAAATTTTCAGAAATCCTTTCTTCCTCATTGTGTTTTCTCCTAATTTTTGTTATACTATTATATAATGTGCGCCGGATTTTTGCAATAGCGCTTAAACCCTTTCTTTGCGCACGGTCACACAAAAGCGCATAGTTCAAGGAGGATCACGCTATGCTCGAACTAAAAAATCTCTGCTATTCCGTCCCCGATGAAAAGGGCGGCAGAAAAGAAATAATCCACGATCTTGACCTAACGGTTGAGGATAACAAGCTCGTTGTTATCACCGGTCCGAACGGAAGCGGCAAGTCCACGCTTGCAAGGCTGATAGCCGGCATTGAAAAGCCGGATTCCGGCAGCATCCTGCTCGACGGAGAGGATATCACCGGGCTCAGCATCACCGAGCGCGCGAACAAGGGCGTCGGCTTCGCCTTTCAGCAGCCTGTCCGCTTTAAGGGCATCAAGGTTTTCGACCTTCTGCGCATCGCCTCCGGGCGCAAGCTCAAGGTCTCCGAGGCCTGCGGCTATCTCTCCGAGGTCGGTCTATGCGCGAGGGATTATATAATGCGCGAGGCAAACGCCTCCCTCTCCGGCGGCGAGCTCAAGCGCATCGAGATTGCGACCGTCCTCGCCCGCAACTGCAGGCTGACGGTTTTTGACGAGCCGGAGGCCGGAATAGACCTCTGGAGCTTCCAGAACCTTATCCGCGTTTTCCAGTCCCTCAGGGAGAATATAAGGAGCGCATACTGAACATTGCCGACGAGATTGCCGTGCTCTCCGACGGGCGCATAACGGCGAAGGGCTCAAGGGACGAGATCTTCCCGACGCTTATCGGCACGGAAGCCGCGCAGGACGTATGCGCGAGGCTAAAGTAAGGGAGGCAGCGGAAAAATGGTAGAGCTTACAGAAGTACAGAAAAGGCTGATTGCCGAGGTCGCCGACCTTCATCAGGTGCCGATCGGCGCCTATAACTTCCGGGCAAACAGCGGCCTTGCCGGCCGGAATACTACTGCGAACATAGATATCCAGTCAAAGCCCGACGGGAGCGGAATTGATATTCATATAAAACCGGGCACTAAAAACGAGAGCGTTCATATCCCGGTTGTAATATCCGAAACGGGAATAAAAGAAACAGTTTATAACGACTTCTTTATCGGAGAAGATGCCGACGTTACGATCGTTGCAGGCTGCGGGATCGACAACTGCGGGAATCAGGACTCTCAGCACGACGGAATACACCGCTTCTTCGTAGAAAAGGGCGCAAAGGTAAAATACGTTGAGAAACACTACGGCTCCGGCGACGGGATGGGAAAGAGAATACTCAATCCGGTAACTGAGGTCTATATGGACGAGGGCAGCTCCATGGAGATGGAGATGGCGCAGATAAAGGGCGTCGACTCAACGGAGAGAACAACAGTAGCCGAACTCAAAAAGGGCGCAAATTTAGTCGTCCGTGAGAGGCTGATGACACACGGCGAGCAGAAAGCTCTCAGCGTATATAAAGTGACGCTCTTCGGCGAGGGCTCGACCGCAGATGTCGTTTCCCGTTCAGTCGCGAGAGATAAGTCATATCAGAAATTTGACGCCTGCATTATCGGCTCCGCCCCCTGCAAAGGACACACCGAGTGCGACTCGATCATAATGGACGAGGGCAGGATACTCGCGGTTCCGTCCCTCGAAGCGAAAAACGTGGATGCGACGCTTGTTCACGAGGCGGCAATCGGAAAAATAGCCGGGGAACAAATAATAAAGCTGATGACCCTCGGACTTACCGAGCAGGAAGCCGAAGAAGAGATAATAAACGGATTTTTAGCGTAAAACACAAAATCGCGGGAGAACGTTTCTCCCGCGATAATTTTAACCAAAATAAAAATGAAAGCAGCCGATTTTCGGCTGCTTTCTCATGTTGGCGTCTTCCTATCTTCCCGGGCCGTCGCCAGCCAAGTATTTTCGGCGCAAGTGAGCTTAACTACTGTGTTCGGAATGGGAACAGGTGGACCCTCACCGCAATAAACACCAACTCTATACAGGGTTTGCACCCTAAGAACTGAACAAAAGGGGATTGAGAAAGAGAACGAAACATAAGGTTGAGCTTGCTAATTCGTTAAGGTCAAGCCCTCGGGTTATTAG
>ONTN01000191.1 GCA_900320765.1 uncultured Eubacteriales bacterium | reverse complement strand
AACGGCAAAGGCGCCCGCGCGTTGGCTATGGAGCTCGGCGATATGGGCGTCCGCACGAAGCGCGGCAAGCTCCCGGAAAACAGGTGGATCAAGTATATACTCGAAAACCCGTTCTATATCGGTAAGATTCGCTGGAGCACTGAGGGCAAGGCGAATTACAGCCGCGAGGACTACAAGGGAGACAACGTGAGGATCATCGACGGGCTTCACGAGCCGATTATTGACGTCGAGACCTGGAACGCCGTTCAAGAGAAGCTCAAGGCCGCGGTGCCGGAGGTCAAGTACGTCCGCAAGGGCAGCCCCCGCGTTTATATGTTGAAGGGCCTGCTTCGCTGCTCCGCCTGCGGAGCTACGCTCGTTTGTGGGGGATACACGGAGCGCAGCGGCTGGGAGCTTCACTGTCACAATTACGCTCACGGTAAATGCAGAACGCCAAACGGCATTATGGAGCGCCGCGCCGACGAGGCCGTGATTGCCGCCCTCACCGATCTTGTAAATAGGAAAGACTTTAACTTCGCCGCGAAGGAGCCGAAAAAGAAAGCCCCGCTCCGCGATTGGGAAAAGCTCATAGCCTCTGAGGAGGCGAAGCAAAAGAGAGCCCGTGACGCAATGCTCGAGGGCGCCCTTACTCCTGCGGAGTATAAGGAAGTTAAAGCTTTGATCGAGACGAACATCTCTAAGCTCCGCGCCGGGCTCGAAGAGGAGGCTCAGCCAGAGGCTCCGATCATCGACCTCGACGCCTTTGCGGCGAAAGTTTCCGCCGCCCTTGAGGTAGCAAGAGATCCTTCGGCAGCGCCATTAGCAAAAAACGCCGCCCTGCGTACAGTAATCGACAAGATAGTGTACAACAAAGCGGCAAATACATTCGATTTTTATTTTATCAGTTAATCATATCTTTTTGTGACTTGGTGGCCCTGACGGAGAGCTTGGCGCCTCGCTGCGCTACCTCAGCCAGCGGTACTCTATGCCATACGACTTCGTCCGCGGGCTGCTTACCGATATTGGCGTTGAGGAGCTTAACCACCTTGAGATGGTCGGCTCGATAATCCAGCAGCTGACAAGGGATATGACCATAGACGAGGTCAAAAAGGCGGGGCTTGAGGCCTATTTCGTAGACCATACAGCCGGAGTTTATCCCCAATTCGCTTCGGGTACGCCGTGGACTGCTTCAACTATCGCCGTCAAGGGCGATATCATCACAGACCTTAACGAGGACCTTGCGGCTGAGCAAAAGGCGAGAACCACCTACGATAATATTCTGCGCCTCAGCGACGATCCCGACGTAAATAACGTGATACGTTTTCTCCGCGAGCGCGAGATAGTCCACTATCAGCGCTTCGGCGAGGCTTTGGCAAAAACTCTTGAGAAGCTTGATGAGAGAAACGTTTACGCATTCAATCCGAGCTTCGATAAGTAAATAAATTATCAGCGTGCCTTATCATTCAGGCACGCTGATTTTAGATTTCCATATTTCTATTAGCCTGTCAAGAGAATAGGCCGCATTCGCCGGGCTTGTGGACGGGAGCTTTATGGGCTCTATTGCCGTTTCCGTAAAAATATAACGCATATAGAGCTCATAAGCCTTCCCGCCGTTAACATAGATGTTTTCGCCAACCTTTGAGCCGCCAAGTATCGGCCGGAGATCGGCGGGGACGACGTCCTCTATCGTGCTGTCCTGTGAGCCGATTATAGAACAGCTTTCAATAACATCGTAAAGGGCGATGCGGTTTTTACACAAAAATACCTTTTTGTCTTCTATGCTTTCCGGGCAGGCGCAGCCGAAAACTGAGGATATGACTTTCCAAAATCTGTTTTGCGGGTGGCCGTAAAAGAAGCTAACTTCCCTTGATTTAACGGACGGAAAGCTGCCGAGAATAAGAATACGCGAATCAGGCGCATAAAAAGGCCCGAATCCGTGCTCATGCCTCTCTCTTGTCATATTGCCTCAGCTTCGCAGTACAGGCAGCGGCGCACTCTCTTGCCGCCCTCTTCCCTCTCGGTATAAAGAAAATCCAGCTCTTGCTCCACTCCGGTTATGCAGGCGCGGTTCCTGCAGGCGGGGCCGGGCAGAGTTGCCCTCGGATCATCGGCGTAGTTTTCGCTTCCAAGAAGCTTTAGAATCAGCGCCATGCGCATAAGCTTTCCGTTCATGGCCTGCTTAAAATAGCAGGCTCTGGGATCGTCGTCCACCTTGACGCTGA
>ONTN01000131.1 GCA_900320765.1 uncultured Eubacteriales bacterium | reverse complement strand
CGGTCGGGTCTGTATGTAAGAACAGGGAAATGATATCTGAGAGTATTCGCCGTATCGCAGATGGCGCCGACGATGGCTCTCACCGTGTCCTTAAGATACTCAGCGTTTCTGTTCTCCGGCAGCATTATTTTTTCCCAGTCCCACTGGTCAACATAGATGCTGTGAAGATTGTCGGTTACCTCATCGCGCCTGATGGCGTTCATATTCGTATAGAGACCGCTCTCAGGCTTGAATTCGTATCTGAGAAGGGCAAGCCTTTTCCACTTTGCGAGAGAATGGACAACCTGTCCGTTCACTCCAACGTCCGGAATATCAAAGCTGACAGGTCTTTCCACTCCGTTAAGGTCATCGTTAAGTCCCGTGCCTCCGTCAACGAAGAGCGGCGCCGAGACTCTGTGAAGGTTCAGCCTTATAGATAAATTGCGCTGAAAATCCTCGTGGATAAGCTCGATCGCCCGCTGGAGCTGGTTATTTGACAGGGGCATTTTATAGCCTTCCGGAATCCTGAGTTTCTGCATCAGATCACCTCTTTAAAAAGCTAAATTATATAATAACCCATTTAGCCCGATTTGGCAACACAAAATTGCGCCGCGTCTATTTGACGCGGCGCAAAATATGGTTTAGCCCCCGTATTCATCAGAGTTTACAAAGGCTGTATGCTCCTCAAGAGTTTTGGAAAAGTGGTGCACTCCCTCTTTTCCGAGGGCGTAGTAATAATAGTTAGTGGTCTCCGGATCGAGAGCCGCCTTTATTGAGGCAAGTCCCGGATTCGCGATCGGTCCCGCGGGCAGTCCGGTTACAAGATAGGTGTTATAGGGGCTGTCGATATCCTTTGACATCGTTACTCCCTCGATCTGCGCGGCGTAGTAAAGCGTCGCGTCGATCTGCAGCTTGTAGTTCGTGCCCTGTCCTCCATCCCTCAGTCGGTTATAAATGACCGAAGCGATAGTAGCGCGCTCGCTGTTTGCGCCGGCCTCCTTCTCGATCATTGAGGCAACGATCAGTATCTCTCGCTGAGTGTAGCCGAGAGCCTTCGCCTGCTCCGTCATTTCGTCCGTCCACTTGCGGTCGAAGTTTTTGAGAAGCTTTCCGATAACTCGCGACGGGGTATCACCGACGTAGAAGCTGTAGGTATCCGGGAAAAGATAACCCTCAAGCCTAAGCTTGTCGCCAAGCGTTGACCTGTCAAGGAATTCGTACTCAAAATCGTAATTCGCAAGGCAATCCCAAAGCTCATCCTCGTCGCATACTCCGTTGGAGGTGAGATCCTGTACGACCTGGAAAACATTATGGCCCTCGGGGATAGTTACGTCTACGACGACGCGCTCTCCCGCGCTGGGAGTCATTCCGTATACAAGCGCGCGGTAGTCAAAGTCGGTATTAAGAACGTAAGTTCCCGCCTTGACCTTCTCATCGGCGGATGAGAATTTGGAGTAGAGCTTGAAGAGCCATTCGTATTTGATAAGTCCGTTCTCCTTCAGCATTGAGGCGATATAGCCCATATCGGCAACTGATACCTCGCGCATTTCCTTTTCCCCGTCGGCGTTCGTCTTTTCGCGCTCAACAACGGTAAATATCTCCTTCGGGATAGAGACGGTGATCTGGTTGTTCTCGTCTCCGAGCCCCAAAACGTCCGTGGCACACATCCACCCGAACGCAGCAAGAGCGACGGAGATGCAGACAACGAAAATAAAGAAAAGCACCCCGGAGAGGCAGCCCGTTCTTCTGCCAGCCCCTCTTGATACTATCTTCTCATCTTCGTCGGGGTATTCCTCGTCAAAATCAAAGTCGACCTCGAACTCTTTTTCCTTCTTTTTCTTCCTGTCACCGGGCTCGGCAAGAGGATCGAGTATGACGGGGATTTTTTTCTCCTTCTGCTCAGGCTTTTTCTCTCCGCTGACGACGGGCATAGAGTCCTGAGCTTCGCCCGGCCTATCGAACTCTTCAGCTGCGGCGCTTTGCTCAAGTCTGAGGTCTTCAGCCTGACCTACGCTCTCCCCGTCCTCGTTCAGATACTCAATTTTAATGCTGCCTGTCTTGAAATCGGGATCGTCTGCAGTGTTCTCTTTTATAGGCTTTGTATTCTCTCCGTTAATAAGGTCGTTCGTTTCCTTCAGAAACTCATCCCAGAATTCATCCTTTTTTTCGTCCAATGTTGTGCCTCCTTCTGTGACATACCGACGGTTATCGGCATAGTATACCTCGGATGGCCTGACGGTCCATCGCCCGCTCCACTGCATAGAACGGGTAACAACAAATTAAAATGCCGAATGCAGCGGCAGAATGGAGAAAACAATGTTCTGTAATTCCTGCAATAACAACAGCTTCCTCTGGATCATCCTTATCCTTATAGTCCTCTTCGGCTGCGGAAACGGCTTCGGCTGCGGCTGCGGCTGTGGCTGCGATAACAACAACAATAACGGCTGCGGCTGCGGCTGCAACTGAAAAATGCTCTCTTCGGAGCCGCCTAACGGCGGCTCCGAATTTTTTCTTCTGTGATTAGAACGTCAATCCCGACATCGTGCGGCTGCGTCGGAAGTTCATCAAATAGGAGCTTTTCTCTTCCTATTCCAATCTTTATACCACGGGATTGGACAAGAAATCTGTCGTAATATCCGCCGCCGCGTCCTAACCTTTCAAGACGCTTTGAAAATGCTGCGGCGGGAATAATAATTACGTCCGTATCGGACAGCTCGGCTGCGGTATATCCTGCGCTGGGCTCGATGAGCCCGAGCTTCCCTGCCTCAAGCTCGTCAAGCGATGAGATGAGGGCGGCGTCCATTGTGCCCTCTCCTGTGATTTTGGGAACGGCGACCCTTTTACCGGCCTCAAGCGCGTCTTTTATTATAGCCGCCGTATTCGGCTCGGTCCCGACGCCGACGTAGGAAAAGATTGTTTCCGCTCTCTTGTACACTTCGAGATCAAAAAGCTTGCGAAATGAAGCCTCGTCGGCTGAGCGGAGATACGCCTCACCGGCGTCTCTCTCCGCCTTGGCAGCTAACAGCCTAAGCTGCGATTTATTCAGCATAGTGTATCTCAGCTCGTACCCTCTCAGCCTCTGCTTCGCCCTTCAAGAGTGATAAAAGCCTAAGTCCAAAGTCGGTCGCAGAGCCGGCGGCGCGAGAGGTCGTAACCCGTCCGTCAGTAACGGTGTTTTCTTCCTGCGACATATTGCCGCTCATACGGTCCTCAAGTCCGGGATAGCATACCGCCTTTTTCCCGGAGAGCACTCCCGCCTTCGTAAGCACCATGGGTCCGGCGCATATTGCAGCAACGTGCTTTCCCGCGTCATAGTATTTCTTAACGAGCTCAACGGTTTTCTCAGAGGCCAAAAGATTGTTTACCCCGCGCATTCCGCCGGGGATAACGATCATCTCGCCGTCGCAAGCAGCGTCAATGCCGCATTCGGCCTCTATTCTGACGCCGTGGCTGCCAGTGACCACAGGCGCGCCAATATACGCATACTTAACCTGAACTCCGCCGCGCTTTAGAACGTCATAGGGAGCGATTGCCTCTATCTCCTCAAATCCGTCAGCAAGAACAATATAAACCATAATCCGCACCTTACTTTCCGCTTATTCTTTCGCCTAAAACGGCGAGCATAAAGGCCGGAAGCCTCATAGCTCTGCCGATCCTTTTGGGCTGCTTTACGATTCTGTATAGCCACTCGAGATTCATCTTCTGCCATTTTTCCGGCGCGCGCTCAACGACGCCAGCGTAAACGTCAAGGCTGCCGCCGAGTCCGATCGCGAGCTTGGCTGAAAGCCTGTCCGCGTTTTTCTTCATCCATTTTTCCTGCTTCGGCGCCCCGAGGCAGACAAGCAGCAGATCAGGGTTCGCCGCGTTTATCTTCTCGATTATAGGCTCGTCGTCGGAAAAATATCCGTCGTTTGTGCCCGCAATGGCGAGGCCCGGATACTTCTCGCAGAGCTTCCCGGCCGCAAGCTCGGCAACGCCCGGCTTTGCTCCGAATAGGAAAACGGATTTTCCCTCCTCCGCAAGCGCTGAGATAAGCCTCTCTGCAAAGTCAGCTCCCGGCACCTTTTCCTTGAGCGGCCTTTTCAGGAGCTTGGCTCCGTA
>ONTN01000130.1 GCA_900320765.1 uncultured Eubacteriales bacterium | reverse complement strand
CGCGGCGGGTCTTCGTATTCACTTCCAGCGGGAAAACTCGCCGTACTCTATTCCGCCGTAGAGGTCCTCGATCTTCCCGATCTCGCCCCTCTCCCTCAGCGCGTACAGCCTCCTGTTCTCCTCATACTTCTCGTGGTAAAAGCTCGCAGCCCGCGGGTTCTCGTCAACGAGCAGCTTCGCCGCAAGACCGTACTGCATTACGCCCATCGCGTACACGTCGTCCGCTCCCGTAACGTCGTCCTCCATGCTCTCTATCGGCGCCCAAAAACCGCGCTCCCCGAAGAAAAGTCTCTTCTCCGCCATCAGCGTTTCCATTATCCCCGGAGTCCGTTTCTCGTACTCCTTCGTGTCCCTCGTCTGCGCCTTGCCCGCGCCGTCAAGCTCGTCCATCAGCGCCATCGCCGCGTTAAATACTTCCTTTACGTTCTTCATTTATCCCCTCGTATTCTCCTTATACTTCGCCGTCAAGCTCGTCCATCAGCGCCATCGCCGCGTTAAATACTTCCTTTACGTTCTTCATTTATCCCCTCGTATTCTCCTTATACTTCTCCTCAAGCTCTATCGCCCTCATCGCGCGTCCCTGTGCAAGCTTCAGCTTTTTGACCTTTAGTTTTGTCCGTTCGTCTTCAAGCTTTCGGCGGTATCGTTCGACTGTGCTCGGGCTTCTTTCTTTTTCTCCTCCAGCAGTTGGAGCAGCCACTGAGGATGTTCGGGCTTCTCCCTCGGCCACAGGAATTTCGCTATTGCTTCTTGCTCCCGCATATACTTCTCCAGTTCCTCCAGTGATAGCTTCGCTACTCGCTCCTCCTCCGTCATGAGATAATGAAAAAGCTCCTCTTCGTCGAACGGTTTCCTCTCCATAATCTCCCCCCCTTGTGCTGTTTTCTTTATTATACCCGTCGTCGAAAAAAGTTTCAACTTTAGCTTTTCTTCTCTTCATGCTCTTGTATTCCTCGTGGAGTGCACGCATCTGAGCGGTATAATCCTCTAAATCGTACAGTATCTCGTTGAGGTTTATTATTTCATCGGGAGCTCCTTCTCTTTTCCTTTTTCTTTCTATTTGCCCGTTCGCAAGATGTCCGTACAGCGTCGCGTTTACCTCGTCATACAAGCGAAGCCTAAGGCTATCATTGTCTGCAAGCTCGCTTATGTCCAACCGATCTGACGGTTTAACGTGATTAAATATCTTTTGGAGAAGATTTCTTACCTTTGGCGAATACATATTCACATAATCTGGCGTCCTCTCAAGAAAGTCCAGATACGGATCAAAGCGGTCCTGCTTCATGATATGTGTCGCCTCGTGCTCTATACCGTCTGTATAGTCTATTTCTTCGCTCATATATATTGCGCCGTTCCGGCTGGTCAACATATCAGAAAAAGAATATTTATTCCATACTTCTTTCTTAACCACGTAGGCTTTTATCCCATATTCGCTCTCGGCAAACTCCACGTTTTTGGCAGCAGCGCTTCCCGGTTTTGGAGTGACAAGATTGCTCATAAACTCTTTCACGATCTCTTCGGTGACATGGCCGCATTTTCCCCTTGACTGTTGGCGCTGGTCTGTGGTATAGTTTGAGTAGATGGACTTTGTTCCGCTACGCCCTGCGCCAGGTGAGTACCTGGGTCGGTGAGGTCAGCGGGTACAAGGTCCATTTCGTTAATTACCCTGTGCGTACGGTAGTTATTTGTCGACGGAAATACTTCTACGTCGTAAGTAACTATATATGGTTTTTCTCCGATTATCACGGGAGTTTCAAAGTAATCAAATCGTATCGTGTCTTTTCGCTTACTCCCATGCTGGATATATTCTCCGCTTCCGACGTACTCGCCGTTTTCAACAATTTCATCGAGGTTATTAAATACGGCCAGTTTCTCTCCCGACAGATTCTTATCTGAAACAACTTTTCCTATTGCGCTCTTGTTAATCGTAACTAAATATTGCTTTCCATCAATCGTTACGCCGTTAACCGCGACAGTTCTTTGCCCGCCGTTGTCGGCAAAAACCTTTTCATACAGCTTAGTAAGCATTCCTCTAAAGCTCTTGCCGGATGCTTCTTGTGCTCGTGCCTGCTCAATTTGTGAATTTGCAGCATTTACGCTCTCCGTGCTAATCTGAGGCTTCGTCCGGTTAATCGGAGCATTATAAGCTGGAGTAAGGCCGTAATAAGGATTATGTATTATAGTGGCTTTCCCTACTTGAATTCCCGTCTCCGCTTCAGAGACGCTATTATTTTGCTCATTTTGCGCCGGGTTTTGTTCATTCAGCGCCGTATTAAGGATATCCCGGAACTGCGTATTCGCGTTTATAAGCTGCCCAAGCTTCTCGTATTCCGCCTGGCTGACCTTCTGTCCTGCGTTAAGCTCCGCCCGGATCTGCTCTGCGGTTTTTCTTATCTCCGAGCCCTCCGGGGCTTTAAGCCCCTCTTTGACGAGCTTACCGTTCTGATACGCGTTTATCGCAATCGACCCGCCTGCCATCACTCCGCCGGAGAGCGCGCCGCCGAGCATATCGAGGCCTACCTCTCCCGCTCTGTCCGCGAGAGCGCGCCCGAAGGCCTCGCTGTCAGTGTAGCCCTGCGCCCGGTAAGCCTTCACCGTCTCAAGCCACTTGCTCTTGTCTTGTCCGCTTATGAGATCATATAGTACGTCCGCAAAGTCGTTTATAAGATCGCTCGCTCCCTCCTCTGAGCCCTCGGCCAGGACGTTCTTAACGAGGTAACCGAACGCTCCTTTTGAGAGATCCGGATTAAGTAGAGCTTCGAGGGAGACCTTTTCGGTCACGATCTCCGCAAGCCCCGCGACGGTGCCGAGGGTAAAGGCTCTCGCGTCGTCCATACCCCTGTCCTTCTGCTCAATAACGGTATCGGCCGCCGAGCTCGCGCCCATTATGGCAAGGGAAAGGTTTTCGGCCACGGCTCCGGCTCCTGAGAGCCCGCCCGTGATAAAGGCGTTCCAAAGAAAGTCCGCCATACTCATTCCGGTCTGATAAGCAAACGTGCCGACCTCGCCCCAGTTTTCGCTTGTCGCCTCTCTGACTGCGTTATTGAGGTAAGAATACCGGTTATACCCCGCGTTCTCGTCTATCTTCCCGGTGTTGATGAGATCCGCGACCTGTGAGCCGTAGGATAGCGCCTTGAGCGGCGAGGCAAGCACCGAGGCGACGTTTCCGACTATGGCGTGCGCGGCGTTCTCCTGCGTCCAGTCGTGTACCGCCTTCGTCTCCGCGTCTCTCTGTCTCTCCGTGAGCTGAGGGTAGAGCCATTCCATATACTCGTCGGCCTTCGCTTTGTCCGTGGCGTAGAGATAGTTATACGTCGCCCGCTCGTCCTGCGACATCTGATAATACTCGATGCCGTCCGTGGGGAGCTGTCCGAGTATGGCCTCGTTCGGCGCCTTGTTTGTGAAGTTCTGCGTAAAGGCGGCCGCGTCTCTGTTTACGAGGCCGTATGTGATCTCTCTGTCCCTGTCGGCGTCGTCCGGGTTGAGAAGCTTGCTCCCGCCGTAAATAACCGCCGCGGTCACGGGGTCAAAGCCCGCGAGAACGAGGGCAGAGGCTTTGTCAAGCTTCGGGGCGTAGTTGATATCCTCTTTCCCGAAACCCGTGGGCGTGTACTGGCTCTTTTCCGCAAAATCCGGGCTTTCGCTATACTTTGCGTATTCAGCCCACTTCCGGTACTGGTATTCTGCATTAAGGTCGCTAAGCTCGTTCTCAAGCCTTTTGTGCGTCTCGGAAAGGTGGCCATAGTACTCGTCGCTCACGTCCTGAGCGTCCTTGAGCGCGTAGTCGTAAAAGCCCTTGACCCTCGGCGCAAGCTCCTCAATATCGCGCATTACTTCCTCGGAGCTTCGCGGGTTTTCCTTCCATTTCTGCTGTTTCTCGTAGGTCTCGTTATCCTGGCGGAATTTGAGCTCCTGTCTAAGGGTAGTGAGGCGATCCTCGAGAAACTTCTTTGATTTTTCAAGGTGCGCGTAATATTCGTCGCTCACGTCCTGCGTGTCCCTGAGCGCGTAGTCGTAGAAGCCCTTGGCCCTCGGCGCAAGCTCCCCTATCTCCCCCTCTATCTCCTCAACGCTTCTCGGGTTCTGCGCCCATTCCTGATACTTCCCGTATGTCTCCGCGTCCGGAGCTGCCGCCCAGCTCTGCGTAACGTAGTCAACGTAGCTCTGCGCGCCGTCGAGCCCCTTCTGAGCGCTCGTTATGCTGTCGAGGACGCTCTTAGCCGTTCCCGCTCCGTTTGCGGCGTCGATATCATCGGCGTAGTTCGTGAAGAAGTTATATATCCCCTGCCCTCTCTTCTTGAGGGCGGAAGCGCTTTCTTTGTTCTGAGAAACAAGCACCGAGGCCGTGCCCGCGTCCTTCCAGCTCTGCGTCCATTCGTAGGCGTTTTTCCCGAAGGCGTTCACGTCGTCTATCCAGCTCTCGTAATCCGCACCGTAGGTTTTCCAGTCAGAGGCCGCCTTACTTTGTGCCAGTATTTTGGCGCCGCGGTCGCTCCCCGCCCATTGTGCAAATGATTGCGCCACAGGCTGAGTTTCATTCTCTGTCTGCCTGTAATATGAGCCAGCCGACACGGCGGGCTTCTCAGGTTCCTCGTTCTTTAATTCTCGATTATTTGTCAGCCATTGTGCAAAGCCCGGCATTCTCAGCCTCCGCCGCTTCTTTTTTTATCCTCTTGATACTCTCTCCATGCCGCGAGGTAATCCTCATAGCTGTCGAATCTCGCTTCCGGGTCGCCCCTGCCGCCCTGAAGATAGCTTGCGTGCCAAATCTCCCAGTTGTCCTTGGTAAGCGGGACCTCAGCCGGCTTACTCTTGTTCTCCTCGGCCTCCTTGGCTCTCCGCGCCTTCTCAAAGCGGTAGAAGTCCCACATATTCTCTGTGTCCGCAGCTCTGTACCCGCGGCCTAAGAGATATGCGTAGGCGTCGGCATCGTTACCGAGCGAGATCATATAGTCCACAAGCTGCGAGCCGGTGTATGATGCTTCGCCCGAGCCGCCGCTGTCTCCGGTCTTTTTGGCGCTGTTGCCTCCGCCGGAGCTTCCGGAGCGCTTCGAGCTTGAGAGGGCGTACTGCCGCTCCCACCTATCGTCCGATACGGCGTCGCGCTCCTTCTGGTAGTTAAACTGCTCGGCGTACTGCTTATCGCTGACGCTGTCGCGGTAGGCGTTATACTGCGCCGCCCAGGCCTTGTAATCCTCATCGGCCTGATTCGCGCTCGTGTTGACGAGGCTCTGCTCCTGTGCGCGGTATTCGGTGAGAAGCTCCGCGAGCCTCTGATAGTCGTTATCTGCTTTCGCCTGAGCTATCTGGTTCTGATACTGGGCCTTTAGCGCGGCTATCGACCTGTCGATCTCGGTCTCCTGCCTCGCCTGCTCGGTATTGAGAGCGTTAAGGTTTCCGGCGAGGACGTTACCCCTCGCAAGCTCAGCCTGTCCTCCTGCGCCGGAGTTGAGCCCCCTCGCGGCCGCGTACTCGTTGAAGGCGGCTCTCTGCCTCTCTGATTCTGCCGCGGTGGCGTTACGCTGAGCCTCGAAGACCGGGGCTATATCCTCTCTCGCCGCCTGATAGGTCAGCATATTCTGATCGTAGGCGTCGCGAAGCGCCTGTATCTG
>ONTN01000129.1 GCA_900320765.1 uncultured Eubacteriales bacterium | reverse complement strand
TAAATAATTCAAAATTTTCGTCATTTTTACTAAAACACATTATACTCCTCCCGGCGTTTAATGTCAATAATGACTTGCTTCCTCGCAAAAAAACATTTGAATTTTGTAAAAAGGGGTTACGTTTTTATGCTGTTTGTGATTAAATTATAATAGAGAAAAATCGGGAGAATTATGGATATGAGCAAAAAAGCTCCTTTATTCAGCACAGAAAACGAATTTTATACCGATCTCTTTAACAGATATGCTCAAAGCATGGCAAATACCGCGTTCAAGTTCGGAGCCACCGAAGACAATGTTGAAGATATTCTTCAGGATTCGATCACCCGCATCTATATGCATCATGACACCGTCTCAAGACTTGATACCCGGGCGCTGATCTCGTACATATGGCATACGGTGCGAAGCGTCACGGTGAATTTTGTTCGGGACAATGATCAAACGCTCGATTTGCGTATTGCGGACAGCTTACAGACGGAGGAAGCGCATACCGTCTCGCCGGAGGAGCAGTATTTGACTCTGGAGAACAGCTCGCTGCTTGCAAAAGCTCTGGACAGGCTGCCTGAAAAAGAGCGGGACTTCATAATCGAAAAGTATTACCTCGGATGGACGACGCGCGAGATCTCGCAAACGCACAGCACCACGGAGGGAAACGTCCGGATCGTTCTGATGCGGGCGCGCGATCGTCTCAAAGCATTGATGGAGGAGCAATAGAGATGGAGAACAAGAAGTCCGTGCTTGAAGTCCTGCAGGCGGAAGCCGATGAGGCAAACCTTGCGCTTGAAATGTACAGGCTGATGGCCGAGAAAGGCGCCGCGCTGGAAAGGCAGATGGACGATAAAAGTTCAGCGGCCGATTATCAAATACCGGATGACGTAAAAGAGAGATGCCTTGAAAAAATCAGAAGCATCCAAAAAAAGCAAAAGAGGAGCAAAATGGGGAAAAGGGTCCTCAGTGTTCTCAACAAGGTCGCCGTTATCGCCCTCGTCTTATTGATAGTATCAGCCGTTCTCGTTACCAGGGTCGAAGCGCTGAGAGTGCCGGTGTTCAATTTCGTGCTTCAAAATTTTGACGACCGTTTATCGCTGGTGCTTGTAGAAGGCAGCGAGATCAAGGCAGCACCGACGTGGATCCCCGAAGGCTACAAGCTTACAAACGCGAGCGCGACCGGGACGAAGGAATATGAAAACGGCGAAGGTGGATATATCTCTTTTTCATATGACGATCTATCCACGAGTATTGCAATTGACAACGAAGGGCAAGCAGAGTTTATTGAGGTTTCCGGAAAAAGCGTCCTCATATACGAGAGAGATAATACAATTCTTGCGATCTGGGTGATTAATGAGAAGGAGATTGCATGCACTCTGTGCCTGTATTACGAAAGCCTTGATACGGCAATAAAGATAATCGAAAACGTGAAATAACGGCGTCGGGAAGCAGAAGCTTCAGAAGTACGGAAAGGCGTTTTTGGAGAGGATCAGAGAGGTGAGCGGGGAGCATAGCGATGATTAAAATACTGATTGCTGAGGACGAGACGGCCATCGTCCGGGCGCTGGAGGAATATCTCAGGACAGAGGGCTTTGAGACCGAGGCCGCGTCCGGAGAGGATGAAGCCTCGGAAAAACTGAACGCTCAGAGCTTTGACCTTGTTCTGGCGGATATTTCGCTCGCCGACGGGAGCGGCTTCGGAATTTGCGCCGCGGCAAAGGAGAAGGGGCTTCCGGTCATTTTCCTCACCGCATCGGGCGACGAAAACAGCGTGGTGCGAGGCCTCGATATGGGCGCGGACGACTATATCGCAAAGCCATTTCGCCCCCGCGAGCTTGTAAGCCGCATCCGCTCCGTTCTGCGCCGCAGCGGCAGGGCGCAGTCCTCCGTTTCACTCGGGACGGTTACCCTCGATACCGAAAGAGGTACGGTTTTGAGGCGCGGCAAGCCCGTCGCCCTCTCCGCTCTCGAATTTCGGCTTCTGATGACCTTCGTCAATAACAGGGGAAAGCTCCTGACGCGCGCAAGGCTCCTTGAGGAGATTTGGGACGCGGGGGGAGATTTCGTTAACGACAACACGCTGACGGTTTACATAAAGCGCCTTCGGGAGAAGATAGAGGACGACCCGCAGGAGCCGGGCATTATCAAGACCGTGCGCGGGCTGGGATACAGGGTGGATTAGTATGAAGCTTTTGCGAAACCCGGAGATAAAGCGGGAGCTTATCTCTTATGCCGCCGTTACCGCGGTTTTCGCGGCAGCAGGTTTTTTTATAAGCCCGGTTTGCGGCGCGATTGTGCTGGCTCTCGGCGCTGCTCTCTGCCTTCTTCACCTGCACTTTGCCCGAAAACGATACGCGGAGATGGAAAAGCTTGCGGAGAGGATTGACCGCGTTCTACATGGGCAGGAGTGCGCGCTGATCGACGACGAGGCCGAGGGCGAGCTCGGCATACTGAAAAGCGAGATACGCAAGATGACGGCCCGCCTTTCGGATGAGGCAGACCTTTTAAGCGCGGAAAAGATACGGCTGACCGAGGCTATACAGGATATTTTCCACCAGCTCAGAACGCCGCTTACGAGCATGGGCATCGTGGTATCGCTCTTAGAGGACGAGAATCTTCCGTACGAGCGCCGCGTAGAGCGGACGAGGGAGCTTAAGCGCCAGCTTGAGCGCACCGAGTGGCTGGTTGAGACGCTTCTGAAGCTTTCTAAGATCGACGCGGGCGCAGCGCAGTTTAAAAAGGACAGCGTCGCTGTGAGGGAAGCTTGCAATAAGGCGGCGGAGCCGCTTATCATTCCGATGGAGCTGCGCGGACAGACGCTGAAGATAAAAGCCGCGGACGAGCGCTTTACCGGCGACCTCAGCTGGACGGCGGAGGCGCTTGGGAACATCCTCAAGAACGCAATGGAGCACACACCTGAGGGCGGCAAGATAAGCGTTGAGGCCGAGGAGACGGCGCTTTACACCGAGCTGCGCGTTACGGACGACGGCCCCGGCTTCGAAAATGAGGATATCCCGCATATTTTTGAACGCTTTTACAAGGGAAAAAACGCCTCTGACAGCTCGGTCGGCATCGGCCTTGCCCTCTCACGGAGCATAATTGCCGCCCAGAACGGCGTAATAAGCGCGAAAAACGGCAAGGACGGCGGCGCTAAGTTTACCATAAGGTTTTATAAAAGCGTGATATGAATTTTTTCCGGATAATCCAAAATAGTCACCGAATTGTCACTTTCATATGTTATCATACCTCCGTAATAAAGCTTACGGAGGTATTTTTTATGGAGATATTGAAGGTACAGGACCTTACCAAAATATACGGCAGCGGAGAAAACGAGGTCCGGGCGCTGGACGGGGTTTCGTTTTCCGTCGAGAAGGGCGAATTTCTGGCGATAATCGGGCCGTCAGGCTCCGGCAAAAGCACGCTCATACATATTCTCGGGGGCGTGGACAGGCCGACGGGAGGAAAGGTTTGGCTCAACGGACAGGACGTTTACGCGCAGAACGAGGAGCAGCTTGCGATATTCCGCAGGCGCGAGGTCGGGCTCATATATCAGTTCTATAACCTTATCCCCGTTCTGAACGCTGAGGAGAATATGACGCTGCCGGTGCTTTTGGACGGGCGGCCCGTCAATTCGGATAGAGTGGAGGAGCTTCTAAAAACGCTCGGCCTTTCAGACAGACGGCGCAGCCTGCCGAACCAGCTCTCCGGCGGGCAGCAGCAGCGGGTATCTATCGGCAGAGCGCTGATGAACGCGCCGAGCATCGTGCTTGCCGACGAGCCGACGGGGAACCTCGACTCAAAGAACAGCCAGGAGATAGTCGGGCTTCTGCGCGAGTCGAATTTAAAATACGGTCAGACCCTTATCGTTATAACCCACGACGAGAATATCGCCCTGCAGGCCGACCGCATTATATCCATCGAGGACGGACGCATCACCCGCGACGAGCGCATCAGGGGGCCGAGGGTATGAATATACTGGCAAAATACACCCGCCGCGCTCTCAGCCGGAACAGGACGCGCACTCTCGTTACTATTATAGGAATCGTGCTCTCTATGGCGCTCTTTACGGCGGTCATCGAGGGGGCGTGGTCGGGGCTTTCAGTTCTCATTCGCGCCGAGGTCGAGACGAGCGGCA
>ONTN01000010.1 GCA_900320765.1 uncultured Eubacteriales bacterium | reverse complement strand
GCGCTGGCCGTCACGGTCGGGCTGCTCGTCGGCGTCGCCGTCCTGCACAACTACTACAACGTCTCGTCGGGCGTCGTCGTCGTCTACTTCTTCGTCTTCTCGGCGCTGCTCCTCGCCGAGCGCCTTCTCCTCTTCCGCCTCGAGATCCGCGCCGCGCGCCGCGCGCTCCCGACGAACCGCGTGCTGATGATCGGAACGGACTCGACCGCCGCCCGCCTCGCGCGCTGCTTCGCCGGCGACCCGCGCCTCCGCGTCCGCGTCTCCGGATTCCTCCGCTCCACCCCGGACGAGCGCCCTGACCCCGCCATCGCCCCGGAGAACATCCTCGGCGACGCGGCGGACTACCGCGCCGTCCTCGACCGGCTGCCCGACATCGTCCAGGTCATCGTCGTGAACCCCGCCGCCGAGGCCGGGCTCCTCTACGGCATGGCCTCGGAGTGCGAGCGCCGCCTCCTGCGCTTCAACGTCGTCCCCGACCTCTTCCGCATGCTCACGAGCTCGGTCGAGGTCGAGACCATCGACGACATCCCGCTGCTCGGCCTGCGCCGCTCCCCGCTCGACCACCTCGGCAACCGCCTCGCCAAGCGCACGGAGGACGTCCTCGGCGCCCTCGCCGGGCTCCTGCTCTTCGCGCCCGTCGTCGCCGTCCTCGCCCTCCTCGTCAAGCGCGAGTCCCCAGGCCCCGCCTTCTACGGCCAGACGCGGTGCGGCTACGGCGGCCGCCCCTTCACCATCTGGAAGCTCCGCTCCATGCGCGCCGACGCCGAGGCGGGGACGGGCGCGGTCTTCGCGGCCGAGGACGACCCCCGCCGCACGCGCATCGGCGCCTACATGCGCTCGCACAACCTCGACGAGCTGCCGCAGTTCTGGAACGTCCTCAAGGGCGAGATGTCCCTCGTCGGCCCCCGCCCCGAGCGCCCGGAGTTCGTCGAGCAGTTCGCCGGCGAGTTCGAGCACTACATGCGCCGCCACGTCTGCCGCCCCGGCATCACGGGCTGGGCCCAGGTCCACGGCCTCCGCGGCAACACCTCCATCGCGGAACGCCTCCACGCCGACCTCTGGTACCTCGAGAACTGGTCCCTCGCCCTCGACCTCAAGATCCTCCTCCGCACGATCTTCGCCGTCCGCAACGCCTACTAGCCCCCGCTCGCCACTTGAACCCGATCCACCCCTTCGACCTCTCCGTCTTCGCGAACATCCCGCTCTGGGCCGCGTTCTTCTCGTGGTGCTCGGCGCAGGCGATCAAGCTCGCGATCGACTTCGCCAAGACGCGCCGCGTCGACTTCCGTTACTTCGTCTCCACGGGCGGGATGCCGAGCGCCCACTCCGCCACGGTCACCGGGCTCGCCACCTCCCTCGGGCTCACGCAGGGCTGGGATTCCCCCGTCCTCGCCCTCGCCTCGGTCTTCGCCATCATCACGATGTTCGACGCCGCGACCGTCCGCCACGCCGCGGGGATGCAGGCCCAGGTCCTCAACGAGATCGTCGAGGAGCTCCGCAAGGACCGCCGCCTCCGCGCCGCCAAGCTCAAGGAGCTGCTCGGCCATACCCGCAAGGAGGTCCTCGCCGGCCTCCTCTGGGGCATCCTGTTCTCCTCCGTCTTCACCGTCGCCTGGACGCGCCTCCGCGGCGCCTGACCACGCCATGCCGGCCAAGCGGAGCAGGGAGGACGAGCGGATGCTCTCGATCGCGGAACGGGCCGTCTCCGCGGTGAGCGTCTTCTCAAGCGCTGAGGCGATGCCTGAGCATTCCGCCAGCACGAGCGAGAGATCCGATTTGTCCGCAACCGCCGGATCGGGGCTGCGGGTCGATGTGGCTTTGTTCATGATGAGCCTTCCTTTCGTGGTCTGTTTCCCCAGGAAAGCCCTGGGAAAACGGAAAGCCCCGTCCGGAAAGCCCTCCGTCCCGACGGGAAGAGAACTTCCCGTCCGGGGCGGTTGGTTTGCGGCATGACGCGGCGGTGTTCCGCCGGGTCAGCCAGATCATCCGTTTGGCGTCACTGCGCGGGGGCGGCGCGAACTCCTTTCGGAGCCTTCCGCCGCACCAGCGCGTTTCTCGCAAACCGGAAGAGCGCCTCCCTGATCTGCTTGAGATCGGAGATCGCGGCGCAGTCCGAAAAATGCGGAGCCATGTTTGCGCGGATCTGCGCAAGGGTTCCCTCGTCGAGGTCCGTGTGGATGAGCAGGCCGTAAACCTTCCAGCCGCGCCGCAGCAGATCGTCGGCGGCGGCGAGCTCGGGCAGGCCCACGTATCCGTCCGTCACGATGAAGATCACCTTGCGGGTGTTGCCGCAGGAGGAAAGCCGCAACACCGCGTGCCTGATGGCCGCTCCGATCGGAGTGCCGCCATAGGCGCAGAGTGCGCCGATCCTTCCCGCGACAGCCTTGTCCCGCAGGCGCTCGCCGTGTCCGAGGACGGAGATGCAGCCGACGCCGCCCATGCTCATAATGGGCACGATCTGATCGTCGTTTCCGGAGTACATGCTGAGCCTGCCGGAAACGCGGCGCATAGTCTCGACGACGGATGAGATATCGCCGTTTGCCTCCTTGATGCCGGCGATGTTCGGATGCTCCGCCAGCTTCTCATAGGTCTCGGGCTTGATATTCACCCCGGTGCGGCCGGGCACGTTGTATACGATGAGGGGCAGGTCGGTGGCGTCCGCTATCGCGGTATAGCTCTCGACAAGGCCGCGCTGGGTGCACTTGTTATAGTACGGAGTGACGCAGAGCAGAGCGTCCGCTCCCGCGTCACGCGCCTTTTTGGACATCTCTATCGCGTGGTCGGTGTAGTTCGAGCCCGTTCCGGCGATTATCGGCACTCTGCCCGCCGCCTTCTCGGCGGAGAAGCGGATGAGCTCGATATGCTCCTCGTCGGTAAGCGTGGGCGCCTCGCCCGTCGTGGCGCATACGATGAGGGCGTCGATGCCCGCCTCGATCTGGCGCTCGATAAGTCTTTCCATAGCGGCGTAGTCAACGCCGTTTTCGGTCATCGGCGTTATCATCGCCGTGCCTATGCCTCTGAATACTTCTTTTTTCATCTTTCGTTCCTCCAAACCTAAAGTATCGGACACTGGGTGGATACCCGGTCCCTTCTCTTTTCCAAGCTGAACGAGATCGTCGCATCGGTTATTGTATTCGTTATCCGCGTGCGCCTTCACGTAGTGAAAGTTTATCTTATGGCGGTCAAGCTGAACGATAAGCCTTTTCCAAAGATCGGCGTTTTTTACCGCTCCGCTCGTATTTCTCCAGCCGTCCTTGATCCACTTGTTCAGCCTGTCTTCGTTTATTGCCTTCTCGATATACTGGCTGTCGGTGTGAAGGTCAACCTCGCTCGGGGTCTCTATAGCTTCAAGGGCTGTTATAGCGGCGGTAAGCTCCATGCGGTTGTTGGTAGTTTCTTTCTCTCCTCCGCAGAGCTCCTTTCTTCCCCCGTCGCGCATGATCACAACGCCCCATCCGCCGACTCCGGGGTTCGGCGTTGCGCCTCCGTCTGTGTAAACAGTATATTTATTCATTTTCGCCGTTCTCCCCGGTCTCCGCCGTATCCTCGGCGGTGGCCTTGTCCGTTACGGTGACGGAGATAAGCTTCGCCCCCTCGCCGACGCGCATAAGCCTTACGCCCTGAGTGGCCCTTCCGAGGACGGACACGGTATCCGCTCCCGTCCTGATTATCGTTCCGTCGTCGGATATCATCAGGATATCGTTATCGCCGGAGACTATCTTGATGCCGGCAATAAAGCCGGTCTTTTCCGTCACGTTGTAGTTCTTAACGCCCATGCCGCCCCTGTGCGCCGGGGTGCCGTCCGCGCCGCGGACGTATTCCGCGACGGGGGTGCGCTTTCCGTAGCCCTTCTCTGTGACTGTGAGAAGCATTCCGTTCTCCGGGGCGGTGACGGCTCCGATAACGTAGTCGCCCTCGCGGAGCCTTATGCCTCTGACGCCGACCGCCGTTCTGCCCATAACGCGGACGTCGTTCTCGTTAAAGCAGATGGCCGAGCCGTTATGCGTGGCGATGAGGATATTGCTCTCGCCCCTCGTCTCGCAGACGCTGATGAGCTCGTCGCCCTCGTCCAGGTTTATGGCGCGGATGCCGTTCTGGCGGATATTCTTGAAGGCGGAGGCGTTCAGCCTCTTCGCCGTGCCGTTTTTCGTTACCATAACGAGAGTCACTCCGTCCTCCTCCATCTCGCGGAAGTGGAGTATCGCGGTGACCTTCTCGCCCTGCTCGACCTGGATGAGGTTAACTATATTCGTGCCTCTCGCCGTTCTGTTCGCGGCGGGGACGTTATAGCCCTTCTTGCGGTAGACCTTGCCGAGGCTCGTGAAGAACAGGAGGTAATCGTGGGTCGAGGCGGTGAACACCGTCTCCACGTAGTCGTCGTCCTTGGTGCTCATAGCCTTTATGCCCTTGCCGCCGCGGCCCTGGCTGCGGTATTCCGAAACGGCTATGCGCTTGATATAGCCTCCGTGGGTCAGGGTGAAGACGCACTCCTCCTCGTTTATGAGATCCTCGAAGTCGATCTCCTCCTCAACGTCCTGTATCTCGGTCTTCCTGTCGTCGCCGTACTTATCGCGGATGGCGATGAGCTCGTCCTTTAGAACGCCCCTTATGAGCTCGGGGCTTGCCAAAAGCCCGTCGTAATAGGCTATCTTCTTTTCGAGCTCGTCGTACTCGGACTGGAGCTTCTCGCGGTCGAGGCCCTGAAGAGCCTTGAGGCGCATATCGAGGATAGCCTGAGCCTGAATATCGTCGAGGCCGAAGCGCTCCATCAGGCGCTCCTTCGCATCGTCATACGCCGTGCGGATTATATGGATGACCTCGTCGATATTATCCTGGGCTATTATGAGCCCCTCGAGGAGATGGGCGCGCTCAAGAGCCTTCCTGCGGTCGTAGCGCGTCCTTCTGACTATGACCTCCTCCTGGAAGGTGAGATACTCAGTCAGCATCTCGCGGAGATTCAGTACCTTCGGCTGAGTCTGGTTATTAACGAGGGCGAGCATTATTACGGAAAACGCCGACTGCATCTGGGTCTGAGCGAAGAGCCTGTTCAGCACGACCTGCGGGTTAGCGTCGCGCTTGAGCTCGATGACGATGCGCATTCCGTTTCTGTCGGACTCGTCGCGCAGGTCGGATATGCCATCGAGGCGCTTGTCGTTTACCTGGTCCTTTATATTCTTTACGAGCATGCTCTTATTTACCTGATATGGCAGCTCGTTTACTATTATCCTCGTTCTCTTGTCCTTGCCGAACTCCTCGAACTCGGCGCGGGCTCGCACGACTATCCTGCCCCTTCCGGTGGCGTAGGCCTGGCGGATGCCGTTTCTGCCCATGATTATGCCCTTCGTCGGGAAATCGGGGCCGGAGATATGCTCCATAAGGTCGGCGATAGTCGCCTCCGGGTCATCAAGGAGGCAGACGGCGGCGTTTATCACCTCGCGCAGGTTATGCGGCGGAATGTTCGTCGCCATACCGACGGCGATTCCCGATGAGCCGTTCACCAAAAGATTCGGGAAGCGGCTGGGGAGAACTCGGGGCTCCTTGCGGCTTTCGTCGAAGTTGGGGTCCCAGTCGACGGTGTCTTTTTCGATATCCCTCAGCATCTCGTCGGAAATGCGCTCGAGCCTCGCCTCGGTGTAACGGTAGGCGGCGGGTGGGTCGCCGTCGACGGAGCCGAAGTTTCCCTTGCCGTCGATGAGCATATAGCGCATCGAGAAATCCTGGGCAAGGCGGACGAGGGCGTCGTAAACGCTGGCGTCGCCGTGGGGGTGGTATTTACCCAGAACGTCGCCGACGGCGGCGGCGCATTTTTTAAACCCGGCCGACTTCGTCTGACCCGCCTCGTACATAGAATAGAGTATCCTGCGGTGGACGGGCTTGAGTCCGTCGCGCACGTCTGGCAGGGCTCTTCCGACGATGACGCTCATCGCGTAGTCTATATAGCTCTTCTGCATTTCCGAGACGAGCTCGGAATTAGTTATTATCTGATCCGGAAAGGCGATGTCCTCCGGCTTGTAGCTTCTGTTATGTGCCATCGTTTCCTCCCTCTTTCTCAGATGTCAAGATTGCTTACGGTCTGCGCGTTCCTCTCGATCCACTCGCGGCGGGGCTCGACCTCCTCGCCCATCAAAAGCGAGAATATCTGATCGGCCTCGATAGCGTCGCCTATCGTTATGCGGCGGAGGGTGCGCTTCGTGGGATCCATCGTGGTCTCCCAAAGCTCGTCCTTGTCCATCTCGCCGAGGCCCTTATATCTCGATATATCTATCTTCGCGTTCGGGTTTCCCTCTCTGAGCTGAGCGCTCAGCTTATCGCGCTCCGCGTCCGAATAGGCGACGAGCTGGGTCTTACCCTTCGTAAGCTTATAGAGCGGTGGAACGGCGGAATATACGTAGCCGTGCTCGATGAGCGGGCGCATGTAGCGGAAGAAAAAGGTGAGCAGAAGGGTGCGGATATGGCTTCCGTCCACATCGGCATCGGCCATAATTATTATCTTGTGGTATCTGAGCTTTTCAATATTGAAATCGTCGCCTATGCCGGCGCCGAGGGCGGCGATAACCGGCTGGAGCTTGTCGTTTCCGTAGACCTTGTCCGTCCGCGCCTTTTCAACGTTCAGCATCTTGCCCCACATAGCCAAAACCGCCTGGAAGCGAGAGTCTCGGCCCTGGTTTGCGCTGCCCGCGGCGGAATCTCCCTCGACTATATATATCTCGCAGAGGGCGGGGTCCTTTTCGTTGCAGTCCTTCAGCTTTTCGGGCATACCGCCGGATTCGAGGCCGGTCTTGTTTCTTACGGCCTCTCTCGCCTTTCTGGCAGCCTCTCTCGCGCGCGACGCCATCATGCCCTTATCGATAACGGCCTTCGCCGCCTGGGGGTTCTCCTCGAGGAATATCTCAAGCTGCTCGGATACGATAGCGTCGACAAGAGTCCTTATCTCGGAGTTTCCGAGCTTCTGCTTCGTCTGACCCTCGAACTGGGCGTTCGTCAGCTTTACTGAGATTACGGCGGAAAGTCCCTCGCGGCAGTCGTCGCCCGATAGCTTCTCATCGTCCTTTAAAAGCTTGTACTTCGTGCCGTAGGCGTTCAGCGCCCTCGTGAGCGCCGTTTTGAAGCCGGTCTCGTGCATACCGCCCTCGGGGGTCAGTATGTTGTTCGCGAAGGAGACGAGCATTTCGCTGTAGCCGTCGTTATACTGCATCGCTATCTCGGCGACGGAGTCCTCCCTGCCGCCGGACATATATATTACCTCCTCGTGAAGGGGAGTTTTGTTCTCGTTTAAAAACTCAACGTACTGCCTTATGCCGCCCTCGTAGCGCATGGTCTCGGTCTTGTGCTCCTCCTCCGGGCCGCGCTCGTCGGAAATGGTGATGCGAAGTCCCGCGTTTAAAAACGCCTGCTCGCGCATACGCTTGTGCAGCACCTCATAGCTGAAAACGGTATCGTCGAACATTATGGGGTCGGGCTTAAAGGTGACCGTCGTCCCCGTTCTGTCGGTATCGCCCACTACGGTTATAGGCTGGGTGATGCCGCCGCGGGAAAACTTCATCTCGTATATCTTTCCGCCCTTGTGCACCTGAACGGTGAGCCACTCGGAGAGGGCGTTTACGACAGAGGCGCCGACGCCGTGAAGACCGCCGGATACCTTGTAGCCGCCGCCGCCGAACTTGCCGCCCGCGTGGAGAACGGTGAATACGACCTCAAGGGCGGATTTCCCGGTCTGCTCCTGGATATCTACGGGTATGCCGCGGCCGTTATCCGTCACCGTGACGGTGTCGCCCTCGTTTATAGTTACGGTTATATCCGTGCAGTAGCCTGCGAGGGCCTCATCGATGGAGTTATCTACTATCTCGTAAACGAGGTGGTGAAGTCCGGTAGAGCTCGTTGAGCCGATATACATTCCCGGCCTTTTTCTGACCGCCTCAAGCCCCTCGAGCACCTGGATCTGACTTGCGTCGTACTCCTGGGTCACTCTCTGGTTGATCTCGGTCATCTCAATTATCTCAGTCGTCTTTTCTGCCATTTTTACAAAATCCTTTCACTCAACGCTCAGCTGAGGGCGGCTGTTCCGCTCTCCGCTCTCTCCTTCAGGGTCGCGCTCGATATCTGGCTGAGATAAACCATACCGAGCCTTGACAGCACGAAGCTCCTCGGCAGGTCGCCCGAGGCGTTCACTATCCTTCCCTCTCTCTCGGCCTCTGAAAGAAGCCTTCTCGTCCATTTTGATTCAGAGGTGTTATCGAGGTCGAAGATGCCGACGATGTCGTCCTCGTGGATCACGATGCTCTGACCTACGTGAAGATACATCAGTCTTTTCCCCCGATAACTCCGTTTTTGACCGTAAGCACTCTGCCGCCCGTCCGCTCGGCGATCACGCCGTCGTCCTCGCAGCAGGTTATAAAAACCTGGCCTCCGCCTATCCTGTTCAGGATAAAGCTCTGGCGGCCGGGATCGAGCTCGCTCAGTACGTCGTCGAGCAGAAGTATGGGATACTCCCCCATAACGGAGAAATGTATCTCCCGCTCGGCGAGCTTCATGGAAAGAGCCGCCGTTCGCGCCTGACCCTGGCTGGAGAAGGCTCTCGCGTCAGCCCCGTTTATCTTTATTATCAGATCGTCCTTATGCGCGCCCGTGAGGCAGAGCCTTGAGGCGCGCTCGGCCGCCCTGTGCCTTATCTGATGCTCCATTATCATCGGATAGAGCTGCGGTGCCGGAAGCGTAGGGTCTTCTATCCCGCTCACCGTTTTATACTCTATTGAAAGCTCCTCGCCGCCGGAGAAGTCCGCGTGTATTTTTGCGGCCTCAGCCGATAAGCGGCGCGAGAACAGGGCGCGGTAGTGGATAAGCTCGGCCGAGAGCCTCGCGAGCTCGTCGTCGTACTCGTCCAAAAGCTCCAAAAGTCCGGGCTCCTCGTCGGAATCGCGCAAGATCCTCGTTTTCTGCTCATAAGCCCTGTTAAAAAGATTGAGTGCCGCCGCGTATCTTGGGCGGAGCTGGCAGAGGGAGGCGTCCATCAGCCTTCTTCGTACAGCCGCTCCTTCTCTTATAAGCCCGAGATCCTCCGGGCAGAAGAGGACGGCGGACATATTCTCGCCGAGCTCGGCGGCTGACTTGAGCTTCACTCCGTTCGAGAGCATGCTCCTTCGCCCGAGGCGGCGGAAGATTATTTCGACTATCCTGTCCCGCTCTCCGGCGAAGCCCTCGGCTCTTATCCTCGCCTCGGTCTTTGAAAAGCCGATGAGCTCCTTATCGCTCTTCGCCCTGAAGCTCCTGCCGGCGGCGAGGATATAAATGGACTCCAAAAGATTCGTTTTTCCCTCGGCGTTGTCGCCGATTATCACGTTCACGCCGGGGATAAACTCGGCGCGGGCGCTCTCATAGTTCCGAAAGCCCTCAAGCTCTATTGAATCTATCCTCATTTACTCGCCCGTAACAAGATAATACTCGCCGGCAAACAAAACTCTGTCGCCCGGGCGGAGCTTTTTTCCCCTCTCAATGCATACCTCGCCGTTTACCCTTACGTCGCCGGCGGAAATGACCTCCTTCGCCATTCCGCCGGACTCGACGGCGTTTGCGAATTTAAGAAAGGAATCCAGCTTAATAAACTCGGTGGATATTGCTATCTCCTGCGGCTTTGCAATCTTAGCCTTAATTTTCATTTGACCTCATCCTTACGGGAAGAATCATATAGAGGAAGTTTTTCTCCTCTCCTGTCGGCACTATAACGCAGGGCGCTACCGAGGTGGACATTCTGAGAATGACCCTGTCCGCCGGCGCAGCCTTAAGCGCGTCGAGCACGTATCTGTTATTGAAGCCGATCTCTAAATTTTCTCCGTCGCCATCGATAACGCACTCGTCCTGAGCCTTGCCGAGGACTGTCGCGGTGGAAGCTCTCATCATACCGTCGCCGAATACGCAGCGGACCGGGCTCTTGAACTTATCGGAGATAATGAGGCTGACGCGCTCGATTGTCTCGATAAGCGACCTTCTGTCGGCGGCAAGGAGATACTTTGCAGCCGAGGGGACCGCCTTCTTGTAATCCAAAAACTCGCCCTCGAGCCTTCTTGAGATGAGCTGGTTTTTGCCGATGTTGAACATAATGTGCCTTGAGCCGACGGTTATCCTCGCGGCGTCCTCGGAATCAGAGGCTATTCTCTCGACCTCGGTAAGAGCCGTGCCGGGAACGACGAAGCTTCCCTCGCCGAGCTCGGCGGAGATTACCTTCTCCCTTCTGAGGGCGAGCCTGTATCCGTCAACTGCTACGACGGTCAAAACTCCATCGCCCAGCTCGAAGAGAGCGCCGGTGTGTATGGGTCTCGCCTCATTATCGGAAACGGCGAAGTTCGTCTCGCTGATAACGGCCTTAAGAGCCTTTTCGGATATCTCCACAGAATTCTGATAATCCACGGTAGGAAGCTCGGGATAGTCTGAAGCGTTCATTCCCATTATTGAAAATTCGCTCATTCCGCAGTTTATGGTAACGTGATAGTTCTCTTCCGACTCTATCGTTATAACGTCGTCGGGAAGCTTTCTTATGATCTCGCCGAAGAGCTTTGAGTTAATGATGATAACTCCCGGCTCGGTAACGTCGGCGGGAAGGAAGGATCTGATGCCTATCTTGAGATCGTATCCGGTTATGGTAACGCCCTCGTCGGCCTCAATCAAAAGACCCTCAAGGCTGGGAACGGCGCTCTTTGCGAGGGCGGCCCTCGAGGCGGTGTTCACGGCGTTTACTAAAAACCCCTTTTCGCAGGTAAACTTCATAATTACGTCCTCCGTTTAAAAAATGTAATATCTATATAAGAAAATAAATATATTTTATATATTTAATGTTATTGTTGTTTATTGGAAAACTTTTATGGAAAACCGCGTCAAAGCCCCGAAGCGCTTGATTTTTTACCCTTTCGGTTTTTTCCGCGTTTTCCCTTTTTATCCCGGGCTTTCCGAAATTATCCCGGTTTTCCACAGGAGGGTTTTCCGTTTTCCACGGAAAAGGAGGAAAAGTCAATTTGAGTTAAGATTCGCCGTGATGTCCTTTATCGTGATCGAGAGCTCCTTCGAGCGGGGTATTTTTTCGGCGACCTGGTCTATGCTGTAAAGCACCGTTGAGTTATCGCGGTTAAAGAGCTTTCCAATCTCCGGGCCGGAGAGGTTAGTGAGCTGCTTTATGAGGTACATAGCGATCTGCCTAGCGTTCACTATCGGGCTTACTCTGCTCTTTCCGGTGAGCTCCTGGGCGGAGTAGTTATAGTATTTTGCCGTCTCCTCAATGATGGCCTCGGGAGTGGGCACGTTGTTTTCCTTCTCCCTGAACATCCTCGCCAAGACCTCCTGGGCTATGGCGAGGGTTATCTCGGCGTCCATAAGATCGCTCTGAGCCTTCATCAGCTTGACGGCGCCCTCAAGCTGGCGGATATTAGCCGTTATCTTCTTAGCTATGAAGTCCATCACCTCGTTTGAGAGGGTAAGGCCGAGCTGATTGGACTTTTTCAT
The DNA here is from genome assembly GCA_900320765.1 of uncultured Eubacteriales bacterium. Classification (GTDB taxonomy): domain Bacteria; phylum Bacillota; class Clostridia; order Oscillospirales; family Oscillospiraceae; genus RUG626. The sequence goes on along the minus strand of ONTN01000010.1, from coordinate 12,137 downwards.
TATGATCGCCATTCTCGTCTCGTAGTCAGGAACGGTGATATCGGCCAATAAGCCGCTTGAGAATCGGGATTTCAGCCTTTCGGGGAGGAGAAGCATCTCCTCCGGCGGGCGGTCAGAGGTGAGAACTATCTGTTTCTGAGCCTCGTAGAGCGTATTGAATATATGGAATACCTCTTCCTCCGTTCTGTCCTTTCCGGCTATGACCTGGATATCGTCCACGAGGAAGACGTCCGCGCTTTTGTACTTCTCTTTAAATTCAAGCGAACGCCCCGTTTGAATCGCAGTGATGAGCTCGGTAACGAAGTCGCCGCCGCGAATGAGAACGATGTAGTATTCCGGGTGGGCTCTTTTAAGCTGGTTGCGGATCGCGTAAAGAAGGTGTGTCTTTCCAAGTCCGGAATCTCCGTATATGAAAAGGGGATTTGAGTAGTCCCTTCCCTGTTCGTCGGCCACGGCCTTCGCCGCGGCGTAGGCGAACTTGTTGGAGTTGCCCACGACGAAATTCGAGAAGGAATAGACCTCGGTCTCGCCGAAGCGGGTCATCTCCTTTTCGTCAGCCTCCTTTATCTCGGATAGGCCGACAAAGCTAACGTCGAACTCGCCGGAAAAGAGCTCCCTCAGCGCGTTCATAATATCCACCTTGAAGCGGGATTCGACTATATTCCGCTTAAAATCGGAGGGAATGCATAAAACGAGGCGGGAGTCTGTAACGCTGAGGACGCTGCACTCGGTAAACCAGGTGTTTATAGCGACGGGGGTCAGCTTATCCTTTAATATCTCAAGGACGTGCTCCCATATATCGTTCGGCGAGTTTATCATATTCCACCACCCAAAAAACGCGCTTCTGCGCCAATTATCAATCTGATTTATTATATCAGATTTTGTCCGTCTTGGCAAGGTCAAAAACCCAATATACAATATAAATAAAGAATAATCTTTACAAGAGATACTTCCAATGTTATTATAGGCGAAAGAAACGGGGGAAAATTGGAATGTACAGCTTTTTCGCGCTTGTATCAAGGCTTAAAAATATAGACCGCTGGGCGCTTATGCGAAACGCGGACAGGGAGAACGTGCAGGAGCACAGCCACATGGTCGCCGTGATCGCCCACGCCTTGGGGCTTATCAGGCGGAATATATTCAAAATTGAATGCGACCCGGACAGAGCGGCGGCCGCAGCTCTTTTCCACGACGCGCCCGAGATACTTACCGGCGATATGCCGACCCCGGTAAAATACCATGACGAGAATATGATAGAGGCCTACAGACGCATTGAGGACGCGGCAGTCGATAAGCTCGTCTCTTCTCTACCGGAGGAGCTGAGCTGGGAGTACAGAAAGCTTTTAAAGATACCGGAGGACGTAGCGGACCTCGTCCACGCCGCCGACAAGATAGCGGCCTACATAAAATGCCTCGAGGAGCTAAAGACCGGAAACGGGGAATTCAAAAGCGCTGCGGACTCTACGCTAAGTAAGCTTAAAAAGCTCAAAATGCCCGAGGTCGATTATTTTATCGAAAACTTCATCCCCGCCTTCAGCCTTACGCTGGATGAGCTCGGATTATAAGGAGGAACAAAATGAGAAGCATAGTAACGGTCATAGGAAAGGATACGGTCGGAATAATAGCGAACGTCTGCGCGATACTGGCGGAGAACGGGGTCAATATCCTTGATATAAGCCAGACGGTGCTGCAGGACTACTTTACGATGATAATGATAGTCGATACCTCGGCGGCGACGGTCTCGTTCTCCGAGCTTTCCGACATACTCAAAAAGGACGGAGAGGAGCGCGGGCTCACGATAAGGATCCAGCGCGAGGATATCTTTGAGGCGATGCACCGCATTTGAGGGGTAGATTATGATAAACACGGGTGAGATACTTGAGACCATCGAGATGATATCCCGTCAGCATCTCGATATACGCACGATAACGATGGGGATAAGCCTGCGCGGCTGCGGAGACCCGGACCCCGCGGCCTGCGCGAGAAAGATATACGATAAGATAACCCTCTCGGCAAAGGACCTCGTCAGAACGGGCGAGGATATCGAGAGGGAATTCGGCATACCTATCGTTAACAAGAGAATATCCGTCACTCCGATAGCGATAGCCTGCGAGGCAGCCCAGACGGAGGACTACGTTATCTTCGCCGAGACGCTTGACAGGGCGGCTCGCGAGACCGGGGTTAATTTCCTGGGCGGCTTTTCCGCCCTCGTGCACAAGGGCTTTACCGAGGGCGACAGGCGGCTCATCGCCGCTATACCCGAGGCTCTTTCAAGGACTGAGCGGGTCTGCTCGAGCGTGAACGTCGGAACGACGAGGGCGGGCATAAATATGGACGCCGTCAGGCTTATGGGCGAGACGGTGAAAAAGACCGCCGAGATATCCGGCGGCATGGGCTGCGCGAAGCTCGTAGTTTTCGCGAACGCCGTTGAGGATAACCCCTTTATGGCTGGCGCCTTCCACGGAGTGGGCGAGCCGGAGACGGTTATAAACGTGGGTGTTTCGGGGCCTGGGGTCGTGCATAACGCTCTAAAGCATGTTAAGGGTCAGCCCCTGAACGTCGTCGCGGAGACGGTGAAGAAGACCGCCTTTCGCATAACGAGAATGGGCGAGCTCGTCGCTCAGGAGGCGTCGAAGCGCCTCGGAGTGCCCTTCGGCATCGTTGATCTCTCGCTCGCGCCCACCCCGGCGATAGGCGACAGCGTAGCGGATATACTTGAGGAGATGGGCCTCGAGTCCGTCGGCGCGCCCGGTACGACGGCGGCTCTCGCACTATTAAACGACGCTGTCAAGAAGGGCGGAGTTATGGCTTCGTCGAACGTGGGCGGCCTTTCGGGCGCGTTTATCCCCGTATCTGAGGATCAGGGCATGATAAGGGCGGCGGCCGCCGGCAAGCTCACGATAGAGAAGCTTGAGGCCATGACCTGCGTATGCTCGGTCGGCCTCGATATGATAGCCGTACCCGGCGACACCACGGCGGAGACGGTAGCCGCCATAATCGCGGACGAGGCGGCCATCGGAATGATAAACAACAAGACGACAGCGGTGCGCATCATCCCCGTGCCCGGCAAGACGGTGGGCGACAGGGTCGATTTCGGCGGCCTTTTAGGCTCCGCGCCGATAATGCCGGTAAACGGAAACTCCCCTGCGGAGTTCATAAAAAGAGGCGGAAGGATCCCCGCCCCGATGCACAGTTTAAGGAATTAAAAAAGGCTTCCCCGAATAATCGGGAAAGCCTTTTTTATAATACTTATTCTCCTATCGTGAGCGTGAGGCTCTTCGACTTTATCTCGGCGGTTATCGCCTCAGCGAAGGCTTCGGCGGACATAGTCGCCGTCTTTCCCTCGCGGGTGCGGACGCTTACCTCGCCGTTCTCGGCCTCCTTATCGCCGATAACGAGCATATAGGGCACCTTCATGCTCTGATGCTCGCGGATCTTGTAGCCGATCTTCTCGTTTCTGAGATCGGCCTCGGCGCGGACGCCGAGGGCGCAGAGCTTCTCGGTGACGGAGAGAGCGTAATCGTTTACGCGGTCGGTAATCGTCATCACCTTGACCTGATCCGGGGCTATCCAGGTCGGGAAGGCGCCCATCGTCTCCTCAATCAGATACGCCATAAAGCGGTCGAGGGAGCCGAGGATAGCGCGGTGGAGGACGACGGGGGTCTTCTCCGAGCCGTCGCGGTCGATATATGTGAGCTTGAACTTCGCGGGCAGGCAGAAGTCGAGCTGACAGGTGGAGAGGGTGTACTCAGCGCCGACGGCGGGGCGGACGTTAACGTCGAGCTTCGGGCCGTAGAAGGCAGCCTCGCCTATCTCCTCGGTAAAGTCGATGCCGAGCTCAACGAGGACCTCGCGCAGGGCGGCCTCGGCGGTGTTCCACATCTCGTCGTCCGGGTGGTACTTTACCTTGTCCGCGGGATCGCGGAGGGAGAGAACGCAGCGGTAATCGGTGATGCCGAAATCCTTATAGCACTCGAAGATGAGGTCGCAGACCTTGCTGACCTCGTCCTTTATCTGCTCGGGCGTCACGAAGAGGTGGGCGTCGTTCTGGCAGAAGTGACGGCCGCGCTCGATGCCCTTGAGGGCGCCGGAGGCCTCGTAGCGGAAGTCGTGGGCTATCTCGCCGATTCGGAGCGGGAGGTTGCGGTAGGAGTGCGGCTGGTTGGCGTAGATCATCATATGGTGCGGGCAATTCATCGGGCGGAGCACGTAGGTCTCCTCGTCGACCTGCATCGCGGGGAACATATTCTCCTTATAGTGATCCCAGTGGCCGGAGGTCTTGTAGAGCTCCACGGTGCCGACGCAGGGGGTCATAACATGCTGATAGCCGAGCTTCAGCTCCTTATCGCGGATGTAGTTTTCAAGCTCGCGCCAGATCGTGTAGCCGCGGGGCAGGAACATCGGCATGCCCCTTCCGACGAGGTCGTCGGTCATAAAGAGCTGCATATCCTTGCCTATCCTGCGGTGATCGCGCTTCTTCGCCTCCTCGAGGCGGGTGACGTATGCGTCAAGCTCCTCCTTCTTCGGGAAGGCGATGCCGTATATCCTCTGAAGGCTCTCGCGGGAAGCGTCGCCGCGCCAGTAGCTTGCGTTGCAGGCCAAAAGCTTTATCGCGTTACCCTTTATTCTGCCGGTGGAGTCGAGATGCGGGCCGGCGCAGAGGTCGGTGAACTCGCCCTGGCGGTAGAAGCTTATCGCCTCGCCCTCGGGCAGATCGTTTATGAGCTCGACCTTGAAGGGCTCGTCCTTCATAAACTCAAGAGCCTCGGCTCTCGGAAGCTCGAAGCGCTCTAACTTGAGCTTTTCCTTGCATATCTTGCGCATCTCCGCCTCGATCTTCTCCATATGGTCGGGGGTAAAGGCGAAGGGGGAATAGAGGTCATAGTACCAGCCCTCGTCGATGGCGGGGCCGATGGCGAGCTTGACCTCCGGCCAGAGGCGCTTTACCGCCTGAGCCATAACGTGGCTGCAGGTGTGCCAGTATTTATGGCGGTGTTCGGGATTTTCAAAGCTGAATTCAAAATTTTCTTCCATGGTTTTCAACTCCTAAAAAATAAAACGCCCCTGTCTGTGACAGGGGCGCAATAATTGCACGGTTCCACCCTAATTTCTTACTCGGGAGATACTTTAACGGGTATCAGGCGTGCCGGTTGATTCCCGGCCGGCTCGGGATTGGTTAGTTCCGTCGCTGCCATTTTTACATTGCCTAATTTAGCATAAGGCTTTTGGCTTGTCAAGCGGGTTTTTTTTTGCATTTGCAATGCGGGGTTTTCGCACTAAGATGCAACCGCTTTATTATTTATTCGTTTAATAAACGTACATTTTTCTCTCTTTGCCGTCTGCAAAGAGGGCTTCGCCCAGACGCCCCCTGGACCCCTATTAAACTTGGCAGCACAGCAACTTTTACTCGGCTAAATCGAATGGCATTGCGTCTATATCCGCGGAGGCTTCGCCTGACGGCTCGCGACCGCTTTGTAGGAGATAAACGATACAACCTCATCCGCCGCGTTAACGGCTTTTTGCCGCGCCGAATAAGCCCTTGAAAAAGCCGAAAATAAGTCCGGCAAGGAAGTGCAGCATCCTGCTCGCCTCCCTCTTATTATGCCTTAAATCCGATCCTTACCCTGTACTCTGCCGTAAGCTCAATATATCCGCGCTCGTTATGCGCGATACCCGCCCAGTCCAGTACGGCGGCGAGGACGAAGACCGGATCATATATTGACTTCCCTGTCTCCGCTTTCGTGTAGTTAATCCCGATAGACCCGACTACGGTGGTCTCGTCGCATTCGCTGTCTCCGAGCTTATAGTTTCTTCCATTCCCTTTCGGTGCCTTGCCGCCCTGCGAGATAAGCGCTTCCACTACAACGTCAAAGACGTCGTATCTGTAAGGCGGCGTAATGGGGAGCTTATCTGATGTAAACGAGCAGCCGTCAGGCGCTGCCTTGATAATACAGGGAAGACCCTGCAGGGTGTAAACGGTGACCTTACCGCCGTTTTCCATAAGTTTTGCCCTAATAATGTCGGACGCCTTGTTGCTTTCCTTCTTTACAAACCACGCTTTCATATCTTTTTCCTCCTCTGTTTTAGTAAATTCCGGCTCGTCATCAGAGAGCCCGAGAGCAAATAAAAGCTCATTTAACTGCCGCTTTGCGGTTGGGTATGAAATGCCAAGCTCACTTTGGACGGTGGATAAATTGCCCCTGTTTTTCAAGAACGCGATCAGGAACCGATACTGCTCATCCGGCAGCTTATCGAAGGGGCTTAATTCAAAATCGTTTCTTAATTCCATCCCGCAATCGGGACATTTCAGCGAACGGATCTTCAGTTCGCCGCTGCAAACGGGACATCTGCTGATTAACCGGGCCATATTGATCACCTCTTTATCTAAAAGATAGCACAAGAATAAGAAATTGTCAATAGTAGAATTAAGATTATTAATTCTATTTTGTGATGTTGTATTGAGAATGTTATAGTAAGTTATCAATATCCCGTTGCGTTTATTTCATACGGAGCGGCGCGAGAATTCATAATTCGAGCCTCCGCGGATATAGGAGCTATGCCATTCGATTTTAGCAGAGTAATAACGCTGTGCTGCCAAGTTTAGTGGGGGTCCAGGGGGCGTCTGGGCGAAGCCCCCTGGTCCGCCTTGCCATTAGCCGAATCTGTGCCGCAAAGGACGGCGGCCCACATTCGGATGACTGCGGTGCCGGAACTATCGCTTTATCCTCCTTAACGTCGGCGCGATAGCTCCGGCCCCCCATTATACTTGGCAGCACAGCAACTTTTACTCGGCTAAATCGAATGGCATTGCTCCTGTTTCCGCGGAAGCTTCGCCTGACGGCTCGCGACAGCTTTGTTTTTATAATACGTAAACTCCCCAAAAGAAAGGCAAATTAATGGAAATTCATTATAGAGGTTTCCATTTCATTAGCTCCATCGATAATTGCGTTTTCCCTTAAAAAGATTTTATACTAATTAGGCTTTGTCATTATTTTTTGCCTCGTTTTTTTTAATCAATTTGATTAAGCAGGGATAAATAAAAAATATTAAATATAGCTTGACAACCGACAATTATTTTTTAATAATGGCACCATCTATAATTTTATTATAGAAAAAAATATATATTGCGGCATATGGTTGGAAAGGACGAAAAAAATGTGAATGTAAAAGAAAAAATTTTTATTGAAAAGCTCTATAAATCGCTTTTCAATAAAATGTATTACTATTCACTTAGCGCTTTGGGCAGACCAGAGATTGCCGAAGAGGCCGTACAAGAAGCGTTTCGGATTGCATGTTCAAGAATCAAGGTATTAATGAAAAGTGAAAATCCGGAAGGCTGGATGGTTATAACCCAAAAAAACGTTATAAGAAATATCAGAAGATCGCAAGCAGCTTACAATAACGCAATAATCTCTCTGCTTGCCGAAAGCGCAAAATCTGATAATGTATTTACCGATGATCCAGAGCAAAGAGCAGTTCTTCACGAAATTGCGAAAAATGAGGAGTTTATTATGCTTAAAATGATTTCGGAAGGATATTCCTATCTTGAGATATCCGAAAAATTAGGGATTTCAATTGAGGCCTGTAAAAAAAGAGCCCAACGATTGCAAAAAAAAATCCAAAATAATTATTTTTGACTGTCCCCAAATATTGATAAAAAGACATATAAGAAATGAGGAGGGAAAAAAATGTCTGAAATCGGAAATAATAAACAAAAGAAGTTTCCGGAGTTTGACTGCCTAAGTACTGAGGAACTGATTGAATTATTACGCCGTGACTCATACTCAGATCCTTATGACACAACGAAGGTGGATGCCATTTTGCATATTTCGGGGGTGATTGAAGAAAGGACGAGAAAGGAAAAAGCAGAAAATGCATTAACCACAGATGAAGCTTGGGAAAAATTCAACAGGCTATATTTAAACATTAAAAGCGATACGCCACTTTATGAACCAACGGAAAAAATCAACCGAAACTGCGATTTAAACATAAAGAGAAGATTAAGAGTACTGTATGCTGCAGCTGCAATCGCCCTTATGATTTTTGCCGGTTCAATTACAGCTAAGGCTTTTAATATTGATATAGTCGATACCATTATTTCATGGGGCAAGGAAACATTCGGCGTCTCTGTCAGCAAAGAAGCCGATGTCGGCAGCGAAAGAAACGTTGATAATGAGGTAATAGATAAAATTGCAGACCATGGGATAAACAGAAACCTTATTCCGACGTATATTCCAGAAGGATACGAGCTTGAAAAAATAGAGGAGAGCATGACGCCGGATCTTAAGGATGTTGTTTGTGGATTTGCGAGGGGCGATGAAATGATTATACTGCAGTATACATTTCACGATTCCGATTTTTTTACGAGCGACATACAGAAGAACGAAGAAGAGCCAACAGTTTACGATGTGAATGAAAATAGATATTATATATTCATAAATAACAATAGATTTAATGCCTGCAGATCAGAAAAAGATTTGATTTTGTACATTTTCGGAGTTCCAACAAAAGAAGAAATAATTAAAATAATCAGTTCCATTAAGGAGTGATATGAACGAAAAGAAAGTTATGTAAAAAAATGATTGCATTATTCACTTGTATAATAACGTAAAGGATGTTAATCAGAATGAAAAAACTAATCGCGATACTGCTGTCGGCTTTGATCATAGCGTCTGCCGGATGCGGGGCAAAAACTGCTGAAATACCGGAGCCCGAACCGAAGCCTGAGCCGGAACCGGAACCTGAGCCGGAACCGCAGCCGCTTCCCCCAGTGCCCGATCTTGAGTTTCCTGAAGATGCGGTAGAGCTCCTGATTTATGAAGCAGCGGAGGGCCTTTTCGGGTCGGATAAGCGGCAAGGCTCGGCTTTCACTCTAACGATGACGGATTCTGAGGAGAACAGACAGGAAGTGTACGAGCTCCACGGCAGGATATGGGCTTCGGGTATGGGCTGCCCTGCGGCGGATAAGCTTCTATGGGATTCGATCTACACCGTGACGGATTCCGCCCAAGCAAGCGGGCGCTTTACGTTTCTTGCGGAAAATGAGGCTTACGCTATAGAGGCGTCGTCGGGCGGGAACAGTCTCAGAATCAGGATAGGAGATACGGAATACTTCTTCGCCGACGAGGCTAATCCGGCAAGAGAATGGGACGGCTTGGGCTCTTACGCGTTCGGAACTCTTTGCTGTCAAATAGCGCAGCCAGCGGAGCAGGAATATGGGGTAACAGTCCCCGCCTCGGTCGAGGACCCGGAGGAGGCCGCGAGGCTCTTGGCAGAGGGCTGGGCGGAAAGGTGCGTAAATCGACCTGCCTGGGCGCTGTACAGAGCCGAAAGAGCGATTCCGGGGACCTGTGTGATCCTGCCGGAGACCCACGAAGGGGCGGAAGCCAGCTTCAGCTTCGGAACGTATATCGAGGTGACTGAGGAGGATAGGGATGACTGGGAGGCAGGCTCAGGACTTCCCGATCCGATAGTCGGCGGCGAGTACGACGGAATGTTCCTTTGGGGAACGGGCGCCGACGCCGTCCGGGACGATAACGGAACGTGGCGAATAGGCGGTATGTGGACGGGATTTTGATACGTAAAGTTAAAGCCGGGGGCGATGCCTCCGGCTTTTTATCTTAAAAAAGGCTTCCCCTTAGGGGAAGCTGACTGATGAGGTTTGAGCGAATTTCCAAGGCGGTTTGATAGACGGTACAACCTCATCCGTCTCGGCTTCGCCGAGCCACCTTCCCCAAAGGGGAAGGCTTAGGGGTAAAAAGCGAGCCTCAGCCATTTTGGCTTATTAGCTTTATCAGCATAACGAGCCCGTAGAGTATGGGCTGATGTATGATATAGATGATGAGCGCCTTTTTGCCGAGCCACGAGAAAAACGGTACGCCCTTCCGGTCGTAAAACCGCGCGGGCAGCTTCTTGTCCGCGACGTAGTACCCAGCCCACGAGCCGACGAGGAAGACGAAGAGCCACGGGAAGAGCGGGAAATAATCCGCGCTGTAAAACCCGGGGTAGGTCCAGCCGAGGGGGAAGAGCCACTTTGCTATCTCCTCAGTCGAGACCGAGCTTGTGAGCCAAATCGACGCGGCGAAGAGGGCGAGATAAATGCCGAGCCTGAGAAAACGCGGCACGTTCTTATCCGCGGCAAGACCGTATATCATCATCGACAGGCCGAGCAGGTGCAGCACTCCGAAGCGGATCGGCGAATCGATAAGGGGCAGGCTCGTGACGAAGGTCATCACCATAGCTATGGCAAAGCATATAGCCCCGCGCCGTAGATTTGAGCGCGAGAGGCGGCACGAAAGACCCGCAAGGAAGATGAACAGGCCCGCGAAAACGTAGTGCAGGAAATTAAATACGGGATTTGAAAACAAGACCCAGCGGCTGCCGAAGACCGCCGCAGTCCAGTCGCCCAGAAGCCAGCAGAGATCGTAAAAGAAATGGTGGAACACCATGAGAAACACGGCTACGCCGCGCAGGGTGTCGATAAGCTCGATGCGCTTTTTCGGCGCTTTTTCTTCGCTCATACGTTGAACCTGAACAGGGTCACGTCGCCGTCGTGCATAACGTACTCCTTGCCCTCGGAGCGGACGAGGCCGCGCTCCTTCGCCGCCGTCATCGAGCCGCAGGCCTTAAGGTCGTCGAAGGCGACTATCTCGGCGCGGATGAAGCCGCGCTCAAAGTCGGTGTGAATCTTTCCGGCGGCCTGAGGCGCCTTTGTCCCCTTCTTTATCGTCCAGGCGCGGCACTCGTCCGCCCCCGCCGTGAGGAAGGAGATGAGGCCGAGAAGGTCGTAGGAGCAGTTAACGAGCCTGTCGAGCCCGCTCTCCTTGAGGCCGAGCTCCTCGAGGAACATCGCCCTCTCCTCCTCGTCGAGCTCGGTGAGCTCCTGTTCCGTCTTCGCGCAGATCGGGAGGACCTGAGCTCCCTCGGCCTCCGCGCGCTTCAAAACGGCCTTGTAGTATTCGTTTGAATCGAGGTCGGCTATGCCGTTCTCGTCGGTGTTCGCGGCGTAGATAACGGGCTTGAGGGTGAGAAGATCGGAGGTGGCTATAAGCTCAAGCTCGTCCTCGTCGCCGGGGAAGCTGCGGGCGCTCTTGCCGCCGTCAAGGTGGTTTTTAAGCGCCTCGAAGACCTCGACTTCGCGGCGGAGCTTCTTGTCTCCGGACTTCGCCGCCTTCTGCGCCTTATCGAGCCTGCGCTCGACCATCTCGAGGTCGGCCATAATGAGCTCAAGGTCGATGATGTCGATATCGCGCAAAGGGTCGCAGCCGCCCTCGACGTGGATGACGTTGTCGTCGTCAAAGCAGCGGACGACGTGGACGATGGCGTCCGTCCTGCGGATATTCTCAAGGAACTTGTTGCCGAGGCCCTCGCCCTTCGAGGCGCCCTTCACGAGGCCGGCGATATCGACGAATTCGATGACGGCGGGCGTCTTCTTCTTCGGCTTATAAAAATCGGCGAGCCAGTCGAGGCGGCTGTCCGGCACGGAGACGACGCCGACGTTCGGCTCAATCGTGCAGAACGGGTAGTTCGCGCTCTCGGCTCCCGCATTGGTGATGGCGTTGAAAAGGGTCGACTTCCCGACGTTTGGAAGCCCCACGATGCCTAATTTCATTTTTACATATCCTTTCGGCTTGATTTCAAATTGTTATTATATATTAGGAGCCGGAAAAGTTCAAGACGGGGCGGCAGAAAAATCCGGACGGCGCAGCCGTCCGGATTGTGTTTTTACGCCCTTTTGAGCGCCTTCAGGAGCTCGCCTATTTTCGGGCGGGTGCCGTAGAGGAGAACGCCTACCCTGTATATCTTCGCCGCGAGAATTCCTATTACAACGACGCCTGCGCCCAAAAGTCCGATGCTGAGGGCTATCTCCCAGAAGGGGACGGTGCTCATCGCTATCCTTGCGAACATTGCCATCGGGCTCGTGAGCGGGAAGAAGGACAGGATCTTCATTGCCACGTTATCCACGCTGCCGGAGGAGAGGGAGAAAATGGAGCGGGAAATTCAGGACGCAGCGTCTGCTCCTTCTGCCCATAGGGGATCCCAACCTTGACAAACAGCGGATAGCCTTAGTATCATAGGAACAGTAAATAAGTAAGTATACTGTCCGCAGTGGCAGCAGAAACGGAGGAACCGATGAA
>ONTN01000055.1 GCA_900320765.1 uncultured Eubacteriales bacterium | reverse complement strand
GATGCGCATCTTCGGCGACGTAACGAAGATATCCGATACCTTCCAGTTTAACTGGGCGACGATATTCCAGGTCATCGCCATCATCCTTATGATGATCGTCCTGACCACCGTCATCTCCTTCATCCTTGACCACGTTCATCCGAAAAGCCCGAAGGCGAAGAGCGCTGTGACCCTCTTCCGCAGTGCGATCAAGTATATAACCTTCATAGTCGGCTTCTTCTGGTGCCTCGGCGCCCTCGGAGTCAACCTTAGCACGATCTTCGCCAGCGTCGGAATCGTAGCCCTTATCATAGGCTTCGGCGCTCAGAGCCTTGTTGAGGACCTTGTGACAGGTATTTTCCTCGTATTCGAGGATCAGTTCAACGTCGGCGATATTATCGAGGTTAACGGCTTCCGCGGCACCGTCGAGAGCATCGGCATAAGGACGACCGCCATAAAGGACGTTGGAAACAACGTGAAGATCATCAACAACTCCGACCTTCGCAATATACTAAACCGCTCCACGGCCGATTCCTTCGCGGTCACCACAGTCAGCGTTTCTTACTCTACGGATCTTGAGAAGGCGGAGAAGGTCATCGCCGAGCTCCTGCCCAAAATCCGGGAAAAATATCCCGATATCTTCGTTGCCGTTCCCAAGTATTCCGGAGTACAGGAGCTTGCCGACAGCGGCGTTATCCTTAAATTCGTCGCAGAGGTCAGGGAACAGAACGTCTTCTCAGCGCCGAGGATACTCAACCGCGAGCTGAAGATAGGCTTCGACAAGGCGGGCATCGAGATCCCGTTCAATCAGATCGTAGTACACCAGGCAAAGGACTAATTATCAATGAAGCTTCTCTCAATAGAATCCTCGGCAAAGGCGGCGAGCGTCGCGCTGACAGAGGACGGAAGGCTCGTGAGCCAGTTTTTCCAGGCGAGCGCGCTTACACATTCGAGGACTCTCCTCAAAATGGCGGAGGATATGCTCTCCGATCTTGAAATGACCGTTTCCGACCTTGACGCCGTCGCCGTCAGCATCGGTCCCGGCTCGTTCACCGGCATACGCATAGGCGTTGCTACGGCAAAGGGACTTTGCTGGGGCGGGGATAAGCCCTGCATAGGCGTATCTACGCTTGAGGCTATGGCTCACCAGCTCCGCGACCGCGAGAACGTGATTATCGCCGCCTGTATGGACGCGCGCCGCGGCGAGGTTTACAACGCCTGCTTTAGCCCGATGGGTGACCGGGTCGAAAGGCTCTGCGAGGACAGGGCGATACCCATTTCGCAGCTTATTGACGAGGCAAAAAAAACGGGAAAAACGTATTTTTTTGTTGGAGACGGGGCAGAACTGTGCTATAATGCCTTTCTGGAGCTTGCTTTGCCCGCTCTTCTCGCTCCCGAGCCCCTGCGTCTGCAGACGGCGTGGGGCGTCGCTATGGCGGCCGGGGGAAGACAGCCGGAGGACGCTTCCGACCTCGCCCCGAGATACCTGCGCCTAAGTCAAGCTGAGCGGGAAAGACTGCAAAGGCTTGCAAAATAATTATATCTACGGAGGATAGAGATATGTTTGATGAGAAGGTTCACGTAATGGATCACCCCCTTGTGGCGCATAAGCTTACGATAATGCGCGATAAAAACACCAGCGTGAAGGACTTCCGTGAGCTCGTCAGCGAGATCGGTATGCTGATAACCTACGAGGCTACCCGAGACCTGCCCCTCACCACAAAGAAAATCGAAACGCCTATTTGCGAAATGGACGCGCCGACTCTGGCGGGAAAAAAGATTGCGGTAGTGCCCATACTCCGCGCCGGCCTCGGCCTCGTTGACGGAGTGCTGCGTATGGTGCCCTCCGCCCGCGTCGCCCATATCGGTATGTACCGCGATGAGGAGACCCTTGAGCCTCACGTTTATTTCTGCAAGACCCCGAAGGATATATCCGAGCGCGATATTATGATAGTCGACCCCATGCTCGCAACCGGCGGCAGCGCCGACGCGGCGATTTCCGAGATGAAAAAGCGCGGCTGCAAGCATATAAAGCTTATGGTGCTCGTCGCAGCCCCCGAGGGCATCGAGTGCATAAGAAAGAACCACCCAGACGTCGATATTTACTGCGGCGCAGTCGATGAGAAGCTCAATCAGAACGGATACATCGTTCCCGGCCTCGGAGACGCCGGAGACAGAATTTTCGGAACGAAATAATTCTTTATGAGCAAAAACCCCGCTGAGGCGGGGCTTTTTTTAGGAGAATTGTGATGAAGATAAGGATTGCCGCCTTAGCTCTCGCCGCCGTCCTCGTTTTAGCCTCATGCGGTCAGAGCTCCGTCAGGACGGGAAGCGCAGCCGACCGCCCGCAGCTAATAGCGCACGCGGGCGGAGCAATCTGGGGCTACCGCTACACTAACAGCCTTGAGGCGATAGATACGGCATACGCTAACGGCTTTAGATTTATCGAGCTCGACTTCGAGCTTACCTCGGACGGAAGCGTCGTGCTCATCCACGACTGGGAGGCGATGGGAAAGCGTATGCTCTTCTCCGAGGGCGTCAGAACCCGCGGCGAGTTTCTTTCCTCTCCGACCTTTATGGGGCTTACTCTCCTCGACGCGGCCGGGCTAAAAAAATGGATGGAAAGCCACGAAGACGCCTATATTATTACCGACGTGAAAGCTTCGGATAACGCGGCCGTTCTCAAAAAGCTCAGGGAGGAGCTCGGCGTTTCCTCTGAGCGCCTTATTCCGCAGATCTACTCAACGGATCAGTATGAGCCGGTGCGCTCCCTCGGCTTTAGCGATATAATCCTGACTGTATATAAAATGGACGCGGACGGGGAGAAGCTCTCGGAGTTTATCCGGGATCATGAGCTCTGGGCGGTGACGATAGCCTTTTCAAGGCTGACGGAGAGTTTTCTTGCTTCGGTCAAGTCCGCAGGACGGGATACCGCAATCTACGCGCATACCGTTAATACATTAAGCGATTATGAAAATTGGCATCCTCTCGGGCTGACGGGAATTTACACGGATCACTTTATTCCCGCCCATTGGCCTTACTGAAACGACGAAAAAAAGAAAATAGAATTTAATGCTTGAGATTGTTTTCAGACTGTGCTAAACTAAGGGGCAGCGAAAACCCAACCCCGGAGGAAAAAACCCATGAGCCAGCAAGGAAAAAGCACACTCAAGTTGGAAAATCAGATCTGCTTTCCGCTCTACGCCTGCTCCCGCGATGTAATAAAAAGGTACAAGCCCTATCTCGATGAGATAGATCTTACATATACGCAGTATATCACGATGATCGTTATGTGGGAGGAGAAATCGGTAACTGTCAAGGAGCTCGGAAAGAGGCTTTACCTCGACTCGGGAACGCTGACGCCTCTTCTCAAGAAAATGGAAGCCAAGGGACTTCTTACAAGAAAGCGCAGCTTTGAGGACGAAAGGAGCCTTATCGTAACTATAACTGAGGAAGGCGAGCGCCTTATGGAAAAGGCGGACGGCATCCCTGAAAAAATTCAGGCATGCAGCGAGCTCAATACCGAAGAGGCCGCCGTGCTTCGTGCCCTTCTTCTTAAGCTTCTTAAATAACGCAAATAATTGCGAATCGGAGTAACCGATTCGCTTTTGTTTTTATGTGAGCCCGAGGGCAAAAATCCCGAGGTTATCCCGGTAGATCTCATTGAACATCGAAATCGGAAGCGGATTTTGCCCCCGCCCCGCCTCTATGGTGTAGCCACGCCGGAAGTACCTGTCGATAAACCAGTCCTTGTATCCCGCGTAGCCCGAGCCGTAGACAGCGTCAGATACGGTGTAGCCGCTGACTGAGGCAAACTCCCGGGCAGTCTCTTCGGCTCCGGGCGGCTCCATATCGAGATATCTCCAGTATATCTCGCCGCCCTGAGTGTGATAGGATATCGTGAGCGAGAAATCGTGGTTGACGGTGAAATCGTAAACAGCACGCGACTCGGGCGCCTCGAGCGGCGCCCTGCCAACGTAATCACGCGGCGCGGGCGAAACGTAGCCCTGCTGGAATTTGATCCTCCGCGCGTTTTCCCATCCGGCGGGGTACTGCAGGTTGGGATCAACTCCGAGAATATTGGCCTTCCAGCCCGAGGGAAAGGGTATATTCGGATAGTCCGAGGATATCCTTTGCGCCCCCTCGTAGTATTCCCCGCAGGTTAATTCGCCCGTGACGAGGGCGACCCCGTCGGGATTTACCATCGGCAGGGCGTAAAGCGTCGTTTTGGCGAAGAGCTCGCCGGCGCGCAGGCCGAAGATCGAGCCCCCGTCGGCGTAAGCCTTTGCGTATTCCTCAATGAATCTCAGAAGCAGGGGAGACGTTATCCATTCGTTCGCGTGATGCGCGGCGTTGTAGAAAACCTCGTTCTGCCCGCTGCCGATGGAGAGGACCGTGAGATCTCTGCCCATAACGCTCTGACCTATCACGGAGCTGCGAAGAAACGGATAGCGCTTCAGAAGTCCGTCTATGACAAGCTCCAAAAGCGTGGGCGTAAAGCTCACGTTATCCGGCACTACGGGATAGGGCAGGGGGATAATGACGCTCGAGCCGATACGAAGTTGCAGCGGGTCAATCCCCGGATTTGCGAGCTCTATCGCCCGAAGAGAGGTGTAATATGACCGGGCAAGGCGGAAAAGCGTGTCTCCGGCTCTCACCCGGTGCGTAAAATATCCCGTAAGCCGCGGAGTGAGCGCCGCCCAGGACTGCGGGCCAGCGATCCCGTCCGGTGTAAGCCCGTTCATCTGCTGAAAGCGGATAAGCGCCGCCTCGGTCTCCCGCCCGAAAATACCGTCGGGCGGTGTGAGAAGAAAACCCGCCCTCAATAGCGCAAGCTGCAGTAGCTCCGCCTCCGGGCCCGTGTAACCCCTTCGTATAGTTTTGAAAACTGCCATATGCGCCTCCAAAAACTGAATTCATATTAGCATATGCGCAAAACAAATGAATATTGACAAGAGACGCGAAAATAAATATAATTTTACAAAAATCTCAGCCTTGTGAGGTCATGCAAATGAAAAACCAAGAAATTATAGTCCTTGACTTCGGCGGCCAGTACAATCAGCTTATCGCCCGCCGCGTAAGGGAGTGCGGCGTCTACTGCGAGGTAAAGCCGTTTACCACCCCCGTGAGCGAGATTAAGGCGGCTGAGCCGATCGGGCTTATATTCACCGGAGGTCCCGGCAGCGTTTACGATGAGAAAAGCCCGCAGGCAGACCCCGAGCTTTTCGGGCTCGGCATCCCCATCCTCGGCATCTGTTATGGCTGCCAGCTTCTCGCGCACAACCTCGGCGGCAGAGTCACCGCCGCTCAGGATGACTCCGCGAGGGAGTACGGAAAGACGGAGACCTATTTCGATACCTCCGCAAAGCTCTTCAAGGGCCTTTCAGAGCGCGGAGTCTCGTGGATGAGCCACGGAGATTATATGGAAAAGGTGCCTGATGGCTTCAGGCTCATAGCTCACTCCGAGGCCTGCCCGAACGTCGCGATCTGCGACGAGGAGAGGGGCTTTTACGGCGTACAGTTCCACCCCGAGGTAAACCACACCGAGAACGGCACCGAGATGATAAGAAACTTCCTCTTCGAGGTCTGCGGCGCCAAGGGCGACTGGACTATGGGCGATTACAAGGCCGAGGCGATAAAAAACATTCGCGAGAGGGTAGGGAACGGAAAAGTCCTCCTTGCCCTGTCCGGCGGAGTGGATTCGTCCGTCGCCGCCGCGCTTATGGCCGAAGCGGTCGGCAACCAGCTCACCTGCGTTTTTGTCGACCACGGGCTTATGCGCTTAAACGAGGGCGACGAGGTCGAAGAGGCGTTTTCAAAGTGGAATATTAACTTCATCCGCGTAAACGCTGAGAACAGATTCCTCATAAGGCTTGCCGGAGTCTCCGAGCCTGAGCTCAAGCGCAAGATTATAGGCGAGGAGTTTATCAGAGTGTTCGAGGCCGAGGCAAAGAAGATCGGCAAGGTCGATTTCCTATGCCAGGGCACTATTTATCCGGACGTTATCGAATCCGGAGCCGGAAACGCCGCCGTTATCAAGAGCCATCACAACGTGGGCGGACTGCCGGATTATGTGGATTTTAAGGAGATCATAGAGCCCCTGCGTATGCTGTTCAAGGACGAGGTACGTGCCCTCGGCCGCGAGCTCGGCCTTCCTGAGTACCTCGTTATGCGCCAGCCCTTCCCGGGTCCCGGCCTCGCGATAAGGGTGATTGGCGACGTGACGAAGGAGAAGCTCGATACACTGCGCCACGCCGACTGGATATTCCGCGACGAGGTTGCGAAGAGCGGACTTGAGAGCGCGATGAATCAGTATTTCGCCGTGCTGACGAATATGCGCTCGGTCGGCGTTATGGGCGACGGCCGCACCTACGATTACACCCTCGCCCTCAGAAGCGTAACGACGAGCGACTTTATGACGGCCGACTGGACGAGAATACCCTACGATGTTCTCGACCGGGTGAGCACGAGAATAGTAAACGAGGTCGGAAACGTAAACCGCATAGTCTACGACATAACAAGCAAACCCCCCGCAACGATCGAGTGGGAATAACGATTTCTTAGTTTTTGAGTCCCGGAAAGCGTTGATATTACAGCGTTTTTCGGGGTTTCTCTTTTTCAGTGGCTACATATTGGCTACAGCGAAGGAATTTTTTGTAGCCATCAGCTCTCGGACATGAAATGCTCAAGCTGTCTGGCTACTTCTGCCTGTGCATTCGGATAAAGGTGGCCGTAGGTGTCCAGCGTGGTCTGGATGCGCTCGTGGCCCAGCCGCTCCTGCAGGAGCTTCGGCGCTACGTTCATTGCGATCAGAGCCGCCGCATGGCTGTGGCGGAGGTCGTGCACGCGAATCTTCTTGACGCCGGAGAGCTTGCAGCCGCGAACGATTTCCCGATACAGATACGATTTGCCGTAGGGAAACAGGCGATCTTCCGGCTGGAGTTCATAACACTGCGCCATATAGTCCTTCAAGCAGTCGCACAGCACCTTCGGGATCGTAACGGTACGGATACTCTTTGGTGTCTTGGGCGTCGTGATGACGTCCCTGCCTTTGAGGCGCTGGAAGCTCTTGTTGATGCGGACGGTCTGCTTCTCCAGGTCAATGTCCGCCGGCGTCAGCGCCAGCAGCTCGCCTTCCCGCATCCCGGTGTAGTACAGCGTCATGAAGATCGCATAGGTGACGGGCCTGTCCTTGACCGCCTCAATGAACTGTAGGAATTCATCTTTTGTCCAGAACAGCATTTCTTCCGCGTTCTTCTTGCCCATGCCCCCTGCCTTATGGCAGGGATTTTCTTTTAGACCATAAAACTTAACGGCATAGTTGAAGATGGCGGTGATCTGGTTGTTGATGGTCTTGAGGTAAGTTGCGGAGTAGGGCTTGCCCTTCTCGTCCCGGTAGGTGGTCAGCTCGTTCTGCCAGCGCCGGATATCCGTGGGCTTGATGGTGTTCAGGGGCATCCTGCCGAAGAAGGGCGTGATCTTGAGGTCGATCAGGAACCGCTTGTTGGCTACGGTAGAGGGTTTGAGCCGCTGTTCCATGTCTTTCAAATACAGCTCGATGAAGTCCTGAAAGGTCATTCCGATGCTGCCGCTTGCCTGCTGCAAAAAATCCTGCTCCCATTGCTGGGCTTCCCGTTTGGTCTTGAATCCCCGTTTCTTCTTGTGGACGGTTTTCCCCGTCCAGTCGGTCACACGGAGCTGTGCCATCCATTTGCCCGTGTTCCCGTCTTTGGTTACCGACATAAACTCTCCTTTCTTTCAGACTCGAACGACCTTGATTTCTCGTTATTCTTCGCCGTTCTGTGGTTTCAGGCTGTTCAAATACGCAATTCGTCTTTTTAGGCGTTCTTCCGGGTCAAGCTCCTCCGGCTCTGCGATTTCAACAGCAGTAGAAGCATAGTAGGCCAGTGTTTTAGTCTGCCATTCACGATACTGCTCCTGTGTGATGCCGTAGGTCCGCAGGTTGTCCCGCTGCTCCTCCCAGTTCTCCAGGAAGAGACACAGATCAGTATTGAAGTCCGCGTCCGCCTTGCCGTTGAAGGTAATGGCACACTGCCATTCCTTGCTGCGAGGCGGCCTTTTTACATCAATGCCGAAGTCGATGCCCTTGACCTGCTCAATATGGAACAGGAAGTTCAACACATCGGCAAGGCTGCGGATCGGCGTGATCTCCGTCTCATAGCCGAAAAGGAACGTCGGCGTCGTATCCAACACATCTGCAAGCTGGTTGGCCATGGCGATGGATACCTCGATCTCCCCGGATTCGTACTTTTGCAC
>ONTN01000136.1 GCA_900320765.1 uncultured Eubacteriales bacterium | reverse complement strand
TGGCAGGCAACGAAGTCGGCCTTGTTGATGTAGTACGGGCTCCTGATGGGCTTATCGCCGAAGCGGAGGTGGCTTATCGTGATGCCGCCGGTCTTCTTGGAGTCATACTGGAAATAAGCCTGAACGTACTTATCGGTGTGGTCGCCGATGATCTTGATGGAGTTCTTGTTGGCGCCGACGGTGCCGTCGCCTCCGAGTCCCCAGAACTTGCACTCGATGGTGCCCTCAGCGGCGGTGTTGGGTGCGTTCTTATCCTCCTCAAGGCTCATATTGGTAACGTCGTCCACGATGCCGATGGTGAACTGGCGCTTGGGCGCGTCCTTCTTGAGCTCGGAGTAAACGGCGAATACGCTTGCGGGAGGCGTATCCTTGGAGCCGAGGCCGTAGCGGCCGCCGATGACGGTAACGTCGGTCCTGCCGGCGTTAGCCAGGGCGCTGACAACGTCGAGGTAGAGGGGCTCGCCGAGAGCGCCGGGCTCCTTGGTGCGGTCCATAACGGCGATCTTCTTCGCGGTCGCGGGAATGGCCTCAAGAAGCTTCTCGGTTGAGAACGGGCGATAGAGGCGGACCTTGATAAGGCCGACCTTCTCACCGTGGGCGTTGAGGTAGTCGATGACCTCCTCGGTAACGTCGCAGAAGGAGCCCATGGCGATGATGACGCGGTCAGCGTCGGCGGCTCCGTAGTAGTTGAAGAGCTTGTAGTCGGTGCCGAGCTTTGCGTTGACCTTTTCCATATACTCCTCGACGACGGCGGGGAGCTTTTCATAGTACTCGTTGCAGGCCTCGCGGTGCTGGAAGAAGATATCACCGTTCTCGTGGGAGCCGCGCATTGCGGGGCGCTCGGGGTTGAGAGCGTGCTTGCGGAACTCGGCAACGGCGTCCATATCGCACATCTCCTTGAGATCCTCGTAATCCCAGATTGCGATCTTCTGGATCTCGTGGCTGGTGCGGAAGCCGTCGAAGAAGTTGATGAAGGGTACGCGGCCCTTGATGGCGGCGAGGTGGGCGACGGGCGCGAGGTCCATGACCTCCTGAACATTGCCCTCTGCGAGCATGGCAAAGCCGGTCTGGCGGCAAGCCATAACGTCGGAGTGGTCGCCGAAGATGTTCAGAGCGTGGCTGGCGACGGTACGGGCGGAGACGTGGAACACGCAGGGCAGGAGCTCGCCGGCGATCTTGTACATATTGGGTATCATCAGGAGAAGGCCCTGAGACGCCGTGTAGGTCGTGGTGAGAGCTCCGGCGGCAAGCGAGCCGTGCACCGTGCCGGCCGCGCCGGCCTCGGACTGCATCTCGCAGACCTTTACGGTAGTTCCGAAGATGTTCTTCTGGCCCGCCGCTGCCCACTGGTCAACGTAGTCGGCCATGGGGCTGGAAGGGGTGATCGGGTAGATGCCCGCTACCTCGGTAAACGCATAGCTCACATACGCGGCCGCGTTGTTACCGTCCATGGATTTAAGTTTTCTTCCCATTCTCTTTTCTCCTTACTGTATAAAAAATTGTTATAAAAACCTTCAGATGAGCTCCCTTCCTGCAAAAGAGCGCGGAAACTCACTATCTAATTGATTTTAACACTTTTATCTTGCATTGTAAATAGAAATTAAGGGCTACGATCCAATTAATTTATGGTATTCGCCGAAAAAGCTCACAGCGTAAAGCCCGCCGCAATCAGCGAGAGGGCGGCGAGGTAGCCCAGCATAACGGAAAAATGCTTTCCCGGAATGAGCGATCTGTTTTTGTGGAAGCGCACAAAAAGCAGAAGGCAGTCGGACACGTAGAAAAGCGCGGCGCCGATCAGAACGAGAAGCGGTCCCGTTCCTCCGAGCGTGAGAAAGCGGTTGAGAGCAAAAGCGTTCATCACCCCGTTCATAATGAGATACGCGCCGAGCGGGATAAAAAGCCCCTCCGGAATCCCGTCCTTAACTGATAGCGTGACGGTCAAGGCAGCGCCTCCGAGAATTGCCGCCTCAAGAACGGGAAGGAAAGACGTGATATGTCCGGTTCCGGTCAGATAAGCGATTATGAGCAGGATATGAGCGGCGGAAAAAGCTATGCCGCCCAGGGCGAAGGTAAGCTTCCCCTTCGGGATGAGCAGCACGTCGCCGAGCCAGCAGGCGGCGAGAGCGGCGGCGAGCGGAAGGGAAACGGGTCTTCCCGAGAAGAGATAGGCGAGCAGGAGAAGCGGGACGAGAAAAGGCTTCGTGTACGCCCTCCCCTTCCTGCTGTCCAAAAGGCTGAACGCGAGATGAGCCGCCGAAAAAGCGGCAAAGAGGATAAGAAATATAAGGCTCAATCTTTACCTCCCTTCGAGCTCCTGACGCCATTGCGGTACGGGGCCGTCGTCCGCCCAGTACTCCGTTAGTCCCGTGATCTTATCTTTTTTTGCGCGTATTATGCTGACGCAATGGAACGACGCCGTTTTATCCTTCGGCCATACTTTCGTTATCAGTACGGTCTGCTTCTCCGCAGGAATAACGGATACGATCTCTCCGTCCCACTCTCCCGGGCATTCACAGTTTGCGCGAACGTACTCCTCCAGGGTAAAGCGCTCGTTTGTGCAGGGCCACTCGATAACCGCGTTCTTTTGAAAGAGCTTGCGAAGCTTATCCGGTTTTTGGCTAAGTACGGCTTCAAAAAAATTGCGGCAAATATCCCTTTCGGAGAGGGGCGCTCTTTCCTTCGCCCGCGGTTTTGGAACGGCGGCTTTATGAATAGCCGCTAACCTTTTTTCCTCCCAGAACGGGGCATAATCCGCCTCTATCTCTTCCACGTCGAACTTCAGTAAGCCGTTCTCAACCTTAAGGTCAAAGTTATTGACGTTCCACGGTGCGGGGAGAAAAGCTCTGTCCACACCTTCCCGGCAGTAATACACAGGCTCGTCCGTCTTTCCGTTTTCATCGATCTGCGCAATCAGTTTTTCCAGTTCCCAAGAGGGCATATCGTCGATGATACCTCTTCCGTTCATTGCCGTTACCCACGGATAATGCCTCCCCTCTCCGCGTTTCATTTCCCGAACGGCGCTTGTCGTAATGTTAAAGTGCTGCTCGGTTCCGAAGTCGTATATGAGCTCCATTCTCTCGCCAATCTCCGGCTCAAGGTCATCCAGAGTGAAATCGGCGAGGTCAAGCTGCTCCCCGGAATAATCCACATCCGGGATCATGTATGATCTTCCCCGGAATACGATCTCAAAAAGGTGATAGGCCATCGTGTCAAAGGTTGCAAGAACCACGTAGCCGAGCTGATCGAGACGCATCTTGGATGATACTTCGACATCCCTCCAGATACGATCATCAAGTCCGGAGTACGCTATATGAAAGGTAAAAACGCGCGTTGCCATATCAAATCCCCCCTTTAAAAAATTCCTTCTACCGTCAGCGAGGCGGGATACTCGATAAGTATAAGTATCCCGCCTTTATTTCAGGTCAATATATTTATAATTCCCAGCTCTCAAGATAGTTTTTCTGCTTCTCTGAAAGCGTGTCGATATGCATCCCGCAGGCTTCAAGCTTGCGGCTTGCGACGTTGTTGTCTATCTCATCGGGTATCTCAATTGCCGTTGCGGGCAGGCTCCCCCTGTTGTCGGCGACGTATCTCGCGCCGAGCGCCTGGATGGCGAAGCTCATATCCATTATCTCAACGGGGTGCCCGTCTCCGCTCGCGAGGTTTACGAGCCTTCCCTCGGAGAGCACGAAGAGGGTATTCCCGTTTTTGAGCGTGTAGCCCTTCGTGCGGCCGTCGCGCCCGTCGCACTCCGATACCGCGTGCTCCCTGAGCCATTTTACGTCCACCTCAACGTCGAAGTGCCCGCCGTTAGAAAGAAGCGCCCCGTCCTTCATCTTCTCGAAGTGTCTTTCCGTGATAACGTCGCAGCAGCCCGTCGCGGTTATAAAAACGTCGCCCTCGGCGGCGGCCTCGTCCATAGTCTTGACCTCGAAGCCGTCCATCATCGCCTCAAGCGCCTTGACTGGGTCTATCTCGGTGACGG
>ONTN01000189.1 GCA_900320765.1 uncultured Eubacteriales bacterium | reverse complement strand
GGCGCAGAGATTGTCGAGCTTCCACTTCGCGGCGGCCATTGCAGCCTCCCAAACCTGACCCTCGGCCAGCTCCCCGTCGCCGAGGACGGAGTAGGTGCGGTAAGGCTTGTCCGTAAGCTTTGCTGCGATAGCCATTCCGACCGCAGTCGAGATTCCCTGACCGAGAGAGCCGGTAGACATATCGACGCCCTTAACGAATTCCATATCCGGGTGACCGGAAAGATGGCTGTGTATGGAACGGAGCGTCCTCATCTCCTCCGTCGGGAAATAGCCGCGGAGTGCGAGCACGGAGTACAGCGCGGGTGCGCAATGTCCCTTTGAAAGAACGAACCTGTCGCGCTCCGGATCATCGGGAGCGGCGGGGTCAATCCGCATCTCGTCAAAATAGAGAACGGTGATGGCGTCTACGCAGCTAAGGCTTCCGCCGGGGTGTCCTGATTTCGCGCAATGGACGCCCTCAAGGATAAGAAGTCGCGCCTTAGCGGCAAGGATCTCAAGCTCTTTATCCGTCATAGTATCCCTCCGAGGAGAATTATTTTTTTGCAGCCTTGAAATTGGCCTCTGTTCCGTTAATTAGTCTCTTGATGTTAGCCCTGTGCTGAATTATTACCATAATACCCGCGAAAACGGCGAGAACGAGCTTCGGCGTGGAAACGCCGACGAGCCAGGATATAACCGGCACTGAAACCGCAGCCGCGAGAGAGCCGGGCGAGACCTTTTTAGTGAGCATGGCGACTATGATAAAAACGGCAAGTCCGATGACCACGGTGCGCCAGTCCATAAAGCAGGCCACTGCGGCAAGGATCGATACGCCCTTTCCGCCCTTGAATCCGTAAAAAGCGGGGAAGCAATGGCCGATCATGGCGGCAATTCCGCCGATGGCTATTCCGAGGTCGCCGAGCAGCAGAAGCCCGATAAGCATAGCTATCGCGGCCTTGAGCATATCTCCGCCAAGCGTGATAAGGCCGGCGCTCCAGCCGTACACTCTCGCCATATTTGTGGCTCCGGCGTTGCCCGAGCCCTTCTCGCGCACGTCGCCGCCCATAGCTTTTTTTGACATAAGGATAGAAATACTGACAGAGCCGAGAAGATATCCCGTGATTCCGACGGCAATATACTTTAATATCTCCATAGTTACCCCTCATCCCCGGATTATTCCGGAATTATTATAATTAGTAATCCAGCGGTTTTCAAGTATTCATTGTGGCAAAAAAACTGGCGCGTCTTCGACATTATTCGGCAAGACTTCCCTATTTCCGCTCAGCTCCGTTCAGCCTGAGACCGCGAAGGCGGGTGATCTCGGGGATCACGGCGCAGTTATACTGCCTCAGCTTTTCAGACATCGTCATCGTTTTCAGCGTCTCGCTCATATCACCGGAAACGGAACCGCCTGTTACTAACAGCGTCTCGCCGCCTCTATGGAGATAGGCAAGCCTTATCTCCCCCGCGATGCTTCCGGAGACCGAATCCACCTGGAAATCAGAGAACTCGACCGGCTCGATATAGTCGCCGCTTCTCAGCTCCTCCTCCGTCTTCGTTCCGCCGGTGCATCGGAAGTTCAGCACGTCCGAGCTTTCGATACCGAGGTATTCGCAGAACTGCCTGCTGCCCCAATAGCCCTCGGCGACGCCGTCTCTGATGATGTACCTGTCCTCTATCTCGCGCCCCTCGTCGTCCACGGGGTAGTCGTAAGAGGAGTTTTCAAGCCTTGAGAGTATCTCAAAGCTTATCCTGTCGCCCGCAAGCTCATCGGAGATCGGTTTTCCGGCCTCCCAGTCCGACATTCCGCGGACCTTGAAGCCGGCGGAGAGATTATCGAGGAAGTATTCATAGACCGAGACCGCGTCCGAGGTGGAGAGCACGACGTCGATATCACCGAGCTCAGGGGTGGCTACGGCGTTCAGCCTGTCCCTTCCGACCCTGAGCGCGCTCGTTACATCGGCCTTTATCTTCTCCTTATCGCAGGAGCCGGAGTTAAAGGCGCGGTAGAGCTCGATCTCGTGCCCCTCCCTGCGCGCGTTTATCACTATCTCCAGCATCGAGCCGGGATATACGCAGGTGAAGCTCACTCCGTTTGAATTTAAAAACCTCTTTTTCTTTTCCGATACGAATAGCTCATAGGAGTTTATATCCTCAGTTTCGGTCTCCTTTACGGAACGCACGGCCTCGAGGAAGCTTTCGGCAATCGCGGAGACGTCTATTTCCTTCGTCTCCAATACAGCGGATACGGGCTTTGAGGTTATGGAATAGGGTTTATTCTTAACA
>ONTN01000128.1 GCA_900320765.1 uncultured Eubacteriales bacterium | reverse complement strand
GGCGAACGATGACCTCGATGTGCTTATCGCTGATATCGATACCCTGCTGGCGGTAAACTCTCTTGACCTCTCCGATGAGGTAATCCTGAAGAGCGTCTCTTCCGGATATTCTGAGAAGATCGTGAGGATTGAGAGCGCCTCCCGTGAGGATATCGCCCTTCTTAACGATATCGTCGTTCTTTACTCTGATTCCGGAGTTATGGGCAACGGAGTAGATCCTTACGTCGCCGTCGGCGGGATTCGTGATGGTGATATTGACCATCGCGCCCTTGTGCGCCTCTTCGAGGGTGACGATACCGGAGATCTCGGCGATTGTGGCGGCTCTCTTCGGCTTTCTCGCCTCAAATAGCTCCTCAACTCTCGGAAGACCCTGGGTGATCTCGACGCCCGCCTCTCCTCCGGCGACACCGCCGGTGTGGAAGGTACGCATCGTAAGCTGAGTGCCCGGCTCTCCGATGGACTGGGCGGCGATAACTCCGACTGCCTCTCCCTCGTTTACGGTAATGCCGGTCGCAAGGTTCATACCGTAGCACCTCGCGCAGACGCCGCTTCTCGCCTCGCAGGTCAGAACGCTGCGGACCTTGACGGAGCTTATGCCGTGCGCGGTAAGCACAGCTGCGGAGGAGTGGGTAAGCATTTCATCCTTGGAGAACAGAAGCTCTCCGGTTGCGGGATCGAGTATATTCTCGGTGGGATAGCGGCCATGGATAGCGTCCTTGAAGGACTCGACCACCTGGCCGTTTTCAAGCTTTTCGGTAGCCCAGATGCCGTCCGTCGTGCCGCAGTCGTGCTCGCGGATTATAACGTCCTGAGAAACGTCGACCATTCGGCGGGTAAGGTATCCGGAGTCGGCTGTACGGAGAGCGGTGTCGGCAAGGCCCTTGCGGGCGCCGCGGGCGGAGGTGAAGTACTCAAGTACGGAAAGGCCCTCGCGGAAGTTACTCTTTACGGGGGTCTCGATCGTCTTACCTGCGGTATTCGCCATAAGTCCGCGCATACCGGAAAGCTGACGGATCTGTGCCATGGAGCCACGAGCTCCGGAGTTTGCCATCATAAAGATCGGATTGAACTCGTCAAGGCAGCTCTCAAGGGCGGAGGTAACGTCCTTCGTCGTTTTCTCCCACGCCTGAACGACGTTACGGTAGCGCTCGTCGTTCGTGATGAAGCCGCGGCGGTACTTGGTCTCGATCTCAACGACGAGCTTTTCAGTCTCGCTGATGAGTCTCTTCTTCTCCTCAGGAACGGTCATATCGGTAACGTTGATCGTTATGCCGCTTATGGTGGAGTACTTATAGCCCTGAGCCTTGATATTGTCAAGCATCTCGACGCTGGTTGCGAAGCCGTGCTTCTCAATGCAGCGGTCGATTATCGGGCCGAGCTGCTTCTTGCCGACTCTGTAGCTGATCTCGAGATCGAATTCGTGCTCGGGATCGGTCCTGTCGACAAAGCCGAGATCCTGGGGGATCGGGTTATTGAATATGATGCGGCCGACGGTGGTCTCGATAATGCCGGAACGGGTGACGCCGTCAACCTCGCGGAACATACGGACCTTGATAGGCGAATGCATTCCGACGTCGCCTACCTGGTAGGCCATAAGAGCCTCCTCCACGTTTCTGAAGGACTTGCCTGTACCCTGCTCCTCCCTGACGAAGGTGAGGTAGTAGGAGCCGAGGATCATATCCTGAGTGGGTATGGTTACAGGCAGACCGTCACGAGGATGCAGAAGGTTGTTCGCGGAGAGCATCAGTATCCTCGCCTCGGCCTGAGCCTCTGCGGAAAGAGGAACGTGGATAGCCATCTGGTCTCCGTCGAAGTCCGCGTTGAACGCGGTGCATACCAGCGGGTGAAGTCTGAGAGCGCGGCCCTCAACAAGAATTGGCTCGAAGGCCTGGATACCGAGCCTGTGAAGCGTAGGCGCGCGGTTGAGGAGTACGGGGTGCTCCTTTATGACTACATCGAGAGCGTCCCAAACCTCGGCAGCGCCCTTGTCAACCTTTTTCTTCGCTGACTTGATGTTGTTCGCGACTCCGTCCTCAACGAGCTTCTTCATAACGAAGGGGCGGAACAGCTCGATAGCCATCTCCTTTGGCACGCCGCACTGGAAGAGCTTGAGGTCGGGTCCGACGACGATAACGGAACGGCCGGAATAGTCGACGCGCTTTCCGAGAAGGTTCTGACGGAAGCGTCCCTGCTTGCCCTTGAGCATATCGGAGAGGGATTTGAGAGCGCGGGAGTTGGCTCCGGTAACTGCTCTTCCCCTTCTGCCGTTATCCATCAGAGCGTCGACGGCCTCCTGGAGCATACGCTTCTCGTTCCTGACTATAATGTCGGGAGCGTGGAGCTCGAGGAGCCTCTTGAGGCGGTTGTTTCTGTTGATAACTCTTCTGTATAGATCGTTAAGATCGGAGGTCGCAAAGCGGCCGCCGTCAAGCTGTACCATCGGGCGGATTTCGGGCGGGATGACAGGGAGAACGTCGATGATCATCCACTCGGGCTTGTTGCCGCTCTTATAGAAGCTCTCGACCACCTCAAGTCTCTTGACTATCTTGGCCTTCTTCTGGCCGGAGGCGCTCTTCAGCTCATCGCGAAGCTCGCGGGAGAGCTTTTCGCAGTCAATATCCTGGAGAAGCTTTTTGATAGCCTCGGCGCCCATTCCGGCCTCGAAGTCATCCTCGTACTTCTCGCGCATATCGCGGTATTCCTTCTCGGTGAGAAGCTGGTTCTTCTGAAGGGGCGTATCGCCGGGATCGGTCACGATATAGTTCGCGAAATAGAGTACCTTCTCGAGGATACGGGGCGTGAGGTCGAGAATAAGGCCCATACGGGACGGTATCCCCTTGAAGTACCAGATGTGGGAAACGGGAACGGCAAGGTCGATATGACCCATACGCTCGCGGCGCACCTTGGAGCGGGTGACCTCGACTCCGCAGCGCTCGCAGATCTTACCCTTGAAGCGGATCTTCTTATATTTTCCGCAGTGGCACTCCCAGTCCTTCGTCGGCCCGAAGATCCTTTCGCAGAAAAGACCGTCGCGCTCGGGCTTGAGGGTGCGGTAGTTGATGGTCTCCGGCTTCTTGACCTCGCCGTAGGACCATTCTCTGATCATCTCCGGAGAAGCGATGCCAATCT
This sequence comes from uncultured Eubacteriales bacterium, assembly GCA_900320765.1. Taxonomy (GTDB): domain Bacteria; phylum Bacillota; class Clostridia; order Oscillospirales; family Oscillospiraceae; genus RUG626. The sequence goes on along the minus strand of ONTN01000128.1, from coordinate 1,070 downwards.
GAATGGCGTCAAACGGTGTATAACTCATCTGTTATTCCTCCTCCTTTGCGTAGAAATCATCGGACGAATCAGAGTAATCGTCGTAGTCAGAAGCGAATTCATCGTCATCGTCGTCGGCCTCGGAACCGTAGTTTCCGCTCATAATATCCTCGGCGTCGCCGGTGGAATATCCTGCTGAGTGGAACTCGCGGTCGTCAGACGAATAATTGTCGTTCTCAACGCTTCTGAAGCCGCCGGCGTATTCATCGTCCTCATCGTCGCGCAGCTCTATCTCCTGCCCGTCCTTATCGAGGACCTTGATATCAAGGCAGAGTGACTGAAGCTCCTTAACGAGAACCTTGAAGGACTCGGGCACGCCCGGCTTCGGAATATTGTGTCCCTTGACGATAGCCTCGTAAGTCCTTACACGGCCGGTAACGTCGTCGGACTTGACGGTCAGTATCTCCTGAAGCGTGTAGGCTGCGCCGTAAGCTTCGAGAGCCCAGACCTCCATTTCTCCGAATCTCTGGCCGCCGAACTGAGCCTTGCCGCCGAGCGGCTGCTGAGTTACGAGGCTGTACGGGCCGGTGGAACGGGCGTGGATCTTATCGTCAACGAGGTGGTGGAGCTTTAAGAAGTAAACGTAGCCGACGGTGATCGGGTTATCGAAGGCCTCGCCGGTGCGTCCGTCGTAGACAACGCTCTTTCCGTCCGTGCGGAGTCCGGCCTGGCCGAGAAGCTCGCGGATCTCGGACTCCTTGGCGCCGTTAAAGATCGGGGTAGCGACCTTCCAGCCGAGAGCCTGAGCAGCGTAGCCGAGGTGTACCTCGAGGACCTGACCGATGTTCATACGGGAAGGAACGCCGAGCGGATTAAGAACGATATCGAGCGGAGTGCCGTCTGGCAGATAGGGCATATCCTCCTTCGGGAGTATGCGGGATACGACGCCCTTGTTTCCGTGGCGGCCGGCCATCTTATCGCCCACGGATATCTTGCGCTTCTGCGCGATATAAACGCGGACGACCTCGTTTACGCTGGGGCTCAGCTCGTCGCCGTTCTCGCGGGTGAAGACCTTGACGTCGACGATGATG
>ONTN01000196.1 GCA_900320765.1 uncultured Eubacteriales bacterium | reverse complement strand
AACGTGGTCGGTATCTCCATCGTCCTTCTCACCGAGTATTTCGATATCAAGGGCGCGAAGATACTGAGGCTCGGCTATATGACGACGATGATCTACTCCGGCGTCGCCCTCGTTACCGGCTATATGTTCCTCTACGCCGGCGACGGTATTATGACCACCGCCCTCAAGGAGGCCTTCCCGGATATGAATACGGGCTGGTTCTCCGGCTTCAACGCCGTCCTCTTTACGATGACCTTTGCCTGCACCTCGAACCATATGCTCTTTTTGCGAAACGCTATAAGGGACATAGACTATAATACGGTCGAGGCGGCGAGGAATATGGGCGCGAGTCCCTTCAAGGTGCTCTTCAAGGTCGTTTTCCCGACCCTGCTGCCCACCCTCTTCAGCCTTACGGTCATGACCTTCATCACCGGTCTGTGCGCCATGAGCGCCCCGACGCTTTTGGGCTACGACTCTATAAACCCCGAAATCGTAAGGCTTGCCGGCTCATCGACGGCGGACGAGGCCTTTCCCCAGGCGAGAGCGGCTCTTCTGAGCATCATCCTCGCCATGTTCACAATCATTCTGCTCACCGTACTCTCCCGCTATGAGCGCAAGGGGCACTACCTCTCCGTATCCAAGACGAAGGCAAAGCTCCAGAAGCAGAAGATAACGAATCCCGTGGCGAACGTTCTCGCTCATATCTACGCCTACGTGCTCTTTATCATCTATATGACCCCGGTCGTAATGATAATCATATTCTCCTTCCGCTCCTGGGAGTCGGTTAAGGAGAGAAAGCTCACGTCCGGAAGCTGGACGCTTATCAACTACTTCGGCAGTCAGGACTACCAGTACACGGCGTCGAGCGGCAAGATAAAGGTGAGAGAGGGAGCGATTTCGGGAATGTTCTCGAACAAGGATACCCTCGGCGGCATCCAGACGAGCTTCGTGCTCTCCGTTATCGCCGCGGCTCTCGCCTGCGCCATCGTGGTGATCGCATGCAACTACATATTCAAGCACAAGAAAAAGGGCGCCGTGCTGGAGTACGCTCTCCTCTTCCCGTGGCTTCTCCCGACGATCCTTATCTGCTACTCTTACCGCATTTTCTTTAATTCAAGCGACGTGTGGTACGTTTTCAATCAGAACCTCTACTATGAGGACAGGGTGCGAATACTGATCGTGCTGGCGTATATGGTGGTCAAATTGCCATTCTCGCTGAGGATGATAAAGGCGAGCTTCTACGCGATAGACGACGAGCTGGAGGACGCGGCCAAAAACCTCGGCTCCGGCCCTATTAAGACGTTTATCCGGGTCAAGCTGCCGATCATCCTTCCGAGCGTGCTGGCGGTATTCGCCCTGAACTTCAACGCCCTCTTTACCGAGTACGATATGTCCGCCACCTTCAACAGCGCCCAGGGCAGGACCTACGCGATGGTCATTCAGAGCATGGTGCAGGACGAGGGCCTGAGCTATACGAACCTGAACGCCTCTGGGCGGCGCTGCGCCTCAACCGTGTTCATTATGATAGTCTCCGGACTGATACTCTACCTTGTCTACGGCGTCGGCGCCCGCGATCTGTCGGAGAGGCTCGCAATCAAGGAGCGGAGGCGAAAACGGCTTGAGAAGCTGAAAAAGACCTTCGCCGGAAAAAACAAAAAGGCGGAAGCTGAGGGATGATAAAAAACGTTCTCTTCGATATGGGCAGCGTCCTCGTCTCCTTCGACCCGGTTATGTTCACCATGCGGGAGGAGCTTTCCGAGGAGGATTCCCGCCTTATCCACGAGGAGCTTTTTAAAACTATCGACTGGATGCAGCTCGACAGGGGAGTTATTACCGACTCCGAGCTTCTCTCACGCGTAAAGCCCCGCTTTCCAGAAAGGCTCTGGCCGGTCATCGAAAAGCTGATCACCCGCTGGGATGAGCCGCCCGTTATGGTCGAGGGTATGTATGACCTTGTAAAAGAACTCTCGGAAAAGGGCTACGGGCTCTATCTTCTGTCAAACGCCGCTATCAGGCACTCGGAATACTGGCCGAGATACCCGGTCTCCGAATTCTTCCGTCAGCAGATGCACGACTTGCTGGATGGTAAAGAGATAGACCATCGTGAGCA
>ONTN01000157.1:3457-4453 GCA_900320765.1 uncultured Eubacteriales bacterium | reverse complement strand
CGATCCCATGGTCATCGACGGCAGCGAGACGGAGACGGTTAATATTACGAATTCCGTCGCCATAATGAACTCAAAGGGCCTCGATTTAAAGCACGAATCGAAGATGTCCATCCTCGTCTCCGCCGCCGTGGTATCCGACGGCAAGGAGATGAACGACTCGTACGAGATCAAGGCGGGCGATCTCAGAAAACTCGACCTTGCGGCGATAGCGGGAAAGGCCGTTTCCGACGCGAAGTCGAAGCTTGGCGCGGACGTCGCGCCCACGGGGAGCTATCCCGTAATTTTCGCGCCCAAGGCTATGTCCAGCCTCCTCGCGACCTACTCGGGCGTGTTCTCCTCTGAGAGCGCCCGAAAGGGCCTCAGCCGCCTTGCCGGGAAAGAGGGCGAGGTAATAGCGAGCGGGAAGGTCACACTCGTGGACGATCCCTTCTATCAGGACGCAGCCGTCAAGATCGGCTTCGACGCGGAGGGAAGCCCCACCTATACGAAGAACGTTATCGAGAAGGGTGAGCTCAAGACGCTGCTCTACAATCTAAAATCCGCCGCGGCGATGGGGAAGAAGACCACCGGAAACGCCTCCAAGGCGGGCTATTCCTCGCCCGTGGGAATAAGGCCCTTCACGATGTACCTCGCGCCCGGTGAGCTTAGCGAAGAGGAGCTTCTTAAAAAGGCGGAAAACGGAGTTTATATCGATTTCCTCGGCGGGCTTCACGCCGGAGCCGATCCGATAAGCGGCGATTTCTCGCTCCAGTCGGCGGGCTTTATGATAGAAAACAGCGTTAAGACTGAGGCGGTCAAGAACTTCACCGTGGCCGGCAATTTCTACGAGCTTCTTAAAAATATCGCGGAGCTCTCGGATAAGGTGGAGCTTCCCGGCTTCGGCGGCGTAACGAGCTTCGGCTCGCCGGCGGTGCTTGTAAACGGGCTTTCCGTTGCGGGGAAGTAAGAGGATTACTTAAGACTTAAAACTTAAGACTTAAAAATGAATAATTTATG
>ONTN01000157.1:0-3407 GCA_900320765.1 uncultured Eubacteriales bacterium | reverse complement strand
TTCACTCTTCACTATTCATTATTCATTATTCACTAGTCAATAAAAAAGGCTTCCCGAGCTCGGGAAGCCTTTTCATATTGACTTTGATCAGATCCTCTGGGCGTTTACCTTAACGCCGGGGCCCATCGTGGAAGCGGTTACGCAGCTTCTGATGTACTGGCCCTTCGCGGCGGCGGGCTTAGCCTTGATTATGGCGTCCATAAGGGTGTTGTAGTTCTCGGTGAGCTTCTCAACGCCGAAGGAAACCTTGCCGATCGGGCAGTGGATGATGTTGGTCTTGTCGAGACGGTACTCGATCTTACCGGCCTTGACCTCGGTGATAGCCTGGGTGAGGTTGGGGGTAACGGTGCCGGCCTTGGGGGAGGGCATGAGGCCCTTCGGGCCGAGGATCTTACCGAGACGGCCGACAACGCCCATCATATCGGGAGTGGCGATGACGACGTCGAACTCAAACCAGTTCTCCTTCTGGATCTTCTCAACGAGATCCATGCTTCCGGCGTAATCGGCGCCGGCGTTCTTTGCCTCTTCAACTCTCTCGTCCTTGCAGAAAACGAGGACGCGGCGGACCTTACCGGTGCCGTGGGGAAGTACGACGGCGCCGCGGACCTGCTGGTCGGCGTGGCGGGAGTCGACGCCGAGCTTAACGTGGAGCTCGACGGTCTCGTCGAACTTTGCCTTGGAGGCCTTGGTGACTATCTCAAAGGCCTGAGCGGGATCGTAAGCGGTGCTCCTGTCGAAGGTCTTCTGAGCTTCCTTATAATTCTTGCCTCTGAACATATTCTCAGCCCTCCTCTACTACGATGCCCATGGAACGGGCGGTGCCGGAGATCATGCTGATGGCTGCCTCGAGGCTGCCTGCGTTAAGATCGTTCATCTTGGTCTCGGCAATCTTCTGGATCTCAGACTTCTTAAGCTTCGCGACCTTGTCCTTCTGGGGGACGCCGGAGCCCTTCTCAATGCCGGCGGCCTTCTTGAGGAGAACGGCGGCAGGAGCGGACTTCGTTACGAAGGTGAAGCTGCGGTCGGAATAAACGGTGATAACGACCGGGGTGATAAGGCCCATATCGGCCTTGGTGCGCTCATTGAACTCCTTGGTGAAGGCGCCGATGTTAACGCCGTGCTGACCAAGTGCGGGGCCGACAGGGGGAGCGGGAGTCGCTCTGCCGGCAGGAATCTGAAGCTTGATAATGCCTGTAACTTTCTGTGCCACTTTCGTGAACCTCCTAATATAGATGTGGTTTATACGGCTTAGCCGTATCCTTGGCGGGACTCATCGGCCCCTCCCACTTGCCGGACAGCCTGTCCGGCGATGCGCTGTAACGCTCTTTTTTAATCCTTATCGGCTTCGATCTGATCGAAGTCGAGCTCGATCGGCGTCTCTCTTCCGAACATGGAGACGACGACCCTTGCGGACTGCTTCTCAAGGTCGATCTCCTCGACTGTGCCGAAGAAGCCCTCGAGCGGCCCGTCAGCGACCCTTACGCGGCTGCCGACCTCAAAGTCGATCCTGACGTCGTGCTTCTCCACTCCGAGCTGAGCTATCTCCGCCTCGGTGAGGGGAATGGCGTTGTTTCCGCTTCCGACGAAGCCCGTCGCTCCGCGCACGTTGCGCACGAGGTGCCAGCTCTCATCGGTAAGGATCATTTTAACGAGAACGTAACCGGGGAAGACCTTGCGCTCGACTGTTTTCGTGACGCCGTCCTCAATTTCGGTAACGGTCTCCATGGGGATGTTGACCTCGTGGATAAGGTCGGTCATTTTGCGGTTCTCCGCAGATTTCATAATCGAGTCGGCTACGGCGTTTTCATAGCCGGAGTACGTATGGACAACGTACCACTTCGCTTCGTCTGCCATCTTCGTACCTTAAGCGTTGAAGAGGGAGATGAGGAGCTTAATGAGATTGGAAGCGACCCAATCGAATCCGCCGATAACGATACCGGAAGCGATAACAAGGGCGAGGACTACGAGAGTGTTGTTAACGATCTGCTTCTTCGTAGGCCAGATGACCTTCTTAAGCTCGGATTTCATTCCGCGGAACCAGGCGGCAATGCGCTGGCCAAGTTTTTTCTTTTCCGTAGTTGCCATCTGAATACTCCTTCTTTCTTACTTCGTCTCTACGTGCACAGTGTGCTTACGGCAGAAACGGCAGTACTTCTTAAGCTCAAGCTTAGCGGAAGTATTCTTCTTGTTCTTGCTCGTGTTGTAGTTTCTCTGCTTGCATTCAGAGCAGCGCAGCACGATCTTGATCCTGTTTTCAGCAGCCATCTTTCTTCGGCACCTCCTATATATTGCCTCCCTGCCTTGGACTAAGCGAAGAAAGCCGCATTCCGGCGCAAAGGCGCACAAAAATAAGCCCGTCGCTCGACAGGTAGAGTAACTATAACACATTAGAATAAAAAGGTCAAGCATAAATATTTTTGAATTTTTCTTTAATTTTATTTGGCTTTTTTTGGAACAAACGGAAAACCGGGGAGGTCTAATAAGCAGCAAAACAAATCGAAAGGGAGAAAAAACCTATGAAGAAAGCGATATCATTACTGCTCGCGCTGATCCTCGCGGTCTCCGCCCTCGGCGGGGTCGCAATGGCTGACGGGGAGAAGCCGATTCTCATCAGTACGCGCCCGATGTCAGACGTAAAGGCAGGCGCGTGGTACGCTGCCTACGCCGAAAAATGCGTAGAGATGGGCTGGATAGCCTGCCGCGAGGACGGGACGTTTGCCCCGGACGAGGTTATGACCCGCGGCGATTTTGTTAAGGCGCTCTACGGCGTTTACGGGCTCAGAAGCTGGAAAGAGGCGGTGAGCTACGGCGGCTGGACGCCGTTTGATGACGTGCCTGATTTCGATGAGGACTATGAGCTTTACCACGCCGCTGCCTGGGCGTATAAGGCGGGCGTCGTGAAGGGCAAGAGCAACGATAAATTTGATCCCGAGGGCTCGCTCACCCGCGAAGAGGCGGCGACGATGCTATACCGCTTCCTCGGCTCGGACGTTTCTGCCTCCGCTGGGGGCAAGACCTTTACAGATGATAAGAGCGTTTCCTCATGGGCGAAGGAAGCGGTTCGCTGGGCAAACTCCGCCGGCCTTCTCGGCGGCTACGCGGACGGCAGCGTAAAGCCGCAGAACAAGCTCACGAGAGCCGAGTGCGCGAAGCTCGTGTGCAGGGCTGCAAGCCTCGAGAACGCCGAAGATACGACCCTTTTGGACTTCTGCGCCGAGATAGCAAGGCTCAATCTCAATGGCGACGATAGCGCCGTTATTTCTCCCGTTTCCCTTCTCTACGCCCTCGGAATGCTGACGAACGGAGCTGACGGCGAGACTCTTTCTCAACTTGAGGAGACGATAGGACTTCCCGCCGACAGCCTGAACGCCTTTATGAAGGACTATGCGGCGAAGCTTTATGAGAAC
>ONTN01000127.1 GCA_900320765.1 uncultured Eubacteriales bacterium | reverse complement strand
ACTCCGGCAGCTTTTCAAGCTTGCCGTCGCGGCTTAAGTAAGCTTCTTCTCCGTCTCTGACCCAGCTTGAAGAAAAAATAATGATCTCTCTTGCTTTCAGTATACGGTCTTTCATCTCTTCGTCAGCGTTCGCAAGGTCAAGATATGCTGTCTCCTTTGCCTTTTCAACCTCCTCGTTTGTTTCGTTTAAATCCTGTTCTGACAGGTTGCCAACAGGTACGTTTGAGCCACCTGCCAGCAGAACGTATCCGCCCCCTCTCTTTTCGTATGCAATATCTGAATTATTACTTACGATCTGCCCATTGTCATTCAGCTCAAAATATGTCTTTTCGCTGTGAACCGTGCCTTTCGCAATAAGCATAAGTCCCGCAGCGATGCACAAAATTGCCGCTGCCCACGGTATTTTTGTTATAATTGCGCGCTTCGTTCTTTTCATTGCCTCGCCAGCTTCATAGAGCAGGCTGTCGTCAATAAGCGAAATCGCCTCATATACGTCATAAGCGTCCAAGATTAAACAAGCTCCCTTTCTTCAAGATAGTTTTTCAGTTCCTTTCTCATTCTGAAAAGAACATTTACGATCTTTCGCTCCGAAATTTTTAAAGACCTTGAAATTTCCTTCATTTCCATACCGTACCAATACCGCATTATAAAAGCTTTCCTCTTTTCCGGAGGGCTTGAATGCAAGAAGGCGTTTATCGCCTCGGAAAGCTCCTTGGCCTCAATTCTTGCTTCGACGCCGTCTTTATCGGGAATACATTCGGAAAGCTCTTCTATCGAATCTGCGATCTCTCCTCCGCCCCTCTTTTTAGCCCCGTACTCTCTTATTATATCGACTGACTTTCTTTTAAGAAGCCTTCCGAGGTACAACCCCAGCCTTTCGGGCGCATTTGGCGGTATCGAATCCCACGCCGCCAGGTATGCGTCGTTTATGCACTCCTCTCTGTCCTCCTTCGATCTGAGAAACGAGGCTGCAAGCTTGGATAGATACTTATCGTATTTTCGCCTCGCTTCCTCCAGGGCTTTTTCGTCGCGGTTGAGGAACAGCTCCACTATTTCCTTATCTTGCAAGCATTGCACCCCTTTTCTTAGCCTGAGAACGTTCTCACTGATAAAGTCGAAAATTATTTATGACCGTCTCATATTTTGGCAAAATATTAGCTGTTAAGCTCAGAAAAGAGCCTAACAGCTATTTTGTAATTCATTTTATCAGAACCTTGAGCGTATCTCTTTTATAAACTCAAGGGTCTCGCAGACCTTTTTTACCTCGGTCTCGGACAGAAGGGCGAGGTCCTTCGTCATATAGCCGGACTCGACCGTGTCGAGAGTCGCCTTCTCAAGCTTTTTGGCAAAGGCGGAAAGCTCGGGCGTTCCGTCAAGCTCGCCGCGCTTTTTTAAAGCGCCCGTCCATGCGAAAATGGTCGCGATCGGGTTCGTGCTCGTCTTCTCCCCCGCTCTGTATCTGTACCAGTGGCGGGTGACGGTGCCGTGCGCGGCCTCATACTCGAAGTTTCCGTCCGGCGATACGAGGACGCTCGTCATCATCGCGAGAGAGCCGAAGGCTGTGGAGACCATATCGCTCATAACGTCGCCGTCGTAGTTCTTGCACGCCCAGATAAAGCCGCCCTCAGAGCGGATCACGCGGGCTACAGCGTCGTCGATAAGGGTGTAGAAATACTCTATCCCCGCTTCTTCAAACCGTGACTTATACTCATTCTCGAATATCTCGGCGAAAACTGCCTTGAATCTGCCGTCGTACTTCTTCGAGATCGTATCCTTTGAGGAAAACCACAGATCCTGCTTGGTTGCAATGGCGTACTCGAAGCTTGCGCGGGCGAAGGATTCGATCGAGCTGTCCTTATTATACATCGCCATAAGAACGCCGGGGCACTCGAAATCGTAGACCGTCTCAGCATACGCTTCACCGCTCTCGCCCGTAAACCGAAGCTCGGCCTTTCCCTTCTCGGGAACGCGGTATTCGGTCGCTCTGTAGATATCGCCGTAGGCGTGGCGGGCTATAGTTATCGGCTTTACCCAGTTCTTGACGACGGGAGACACGCACTTTGTAAGTATCGGCGCTCTGAAAACGGTGCCGTCGAGAGCCGCCCTTATGGTGCCGTTCGGGCTCTTCCACATCTCGTGGAGGTTATACTCCTCCATCCTCTGGGCGTTCGGCGTTATCGTGGCGCACTTTACGCCTACGCGGTATTTTTTTATCGCGTTCGCGGCGTCGAGCGTTACCTTGTCCGCCGTCGCGTCCCTGTTTTCAAGGCCGAGATCGTAGTACTCCGTTTTCAGATCGACGAAGGGCTCAAGGAGCTCTTCCTTTATTTCTTTCCAAATAACGCGGGTCATCTCGTCCCCGTCCATCTCGACGACGGGGTTTTTCATATTTATCTTCATTTTATGACCATTCCTTTCACTGAAGCTCAAGGCACAAAATGACCATCAAATGGAATGGTCATAAATGCCATGTTTTTCGGTTGCCGCGCAGCGGCGAGAAAAACGGCTTTTATTTCAAATATGGTTGAAACTTGTTTCAACCTTTCATCTCCCTGTATCTGTTCATAAGGCAGCCGGCAAGTATTGTCGCCCGCTCTCCCTCGGTCAGGTTGGGCATAGAGAAGCTGAGGCTCAGCTTATTCCCGCCGGAGAGAAGCACGCCCTCGACGGTCTCTTTCCCTTCCGCAACGGCTTTTCTTATATCCTTCAGAAGGACGAAATCGCCGACCTGGCCCTCAAACTCGCCTTTATACTCGAGCGGGAGCATACCCCAGTTTATGCAGTTGGAGCGGTATCTCTTCGTGGCGAACTCGCGGCAGATATTAGCGCCGCCGCCGAGCACGCGCTGACAGGAGGCGGCCTGCTCCCTCGCGCTGCCGTCTCCGGGGCTCGTGGCGTAGATCACGCTCTCGAAAAGGGCGGACGCTCTCTCAAGCCCGAACGCTGCGAGAACGGAGTTTTTCTCCTCTTCCGTCAGATTAGCGGTCTCCTTCGCCCTTGCGACGTAGCCGGGGTCGCGCCTTGAGAGTGTAAACTCAGCGAGCTTGTATGGGTTCGACCTGTAGCTCGAGGTCTCGCCGGACGGGATAAGCTCGTCCGTGGTCGTAACGGGATCGTGTATGACGCTGTCGAGGCGCAGGACGAGGTTTTCCGGCAGAGCCGGGATATCCGGCCAGGGCTTTATATTCGGCCCGAAGCGAAGCTCCTCAGAATCGTCCGGATTGCCGAAGCCGCTGTAAACCCTCTTTTCGTAAATAGAGCCGTCGAAGCGGTACTCGTGCGCCTCGGGCGCTTCGTAGTCAAACTCGGCTGCGCTCGTGAGAACGCCGCCGTTTGCCGCAGTCGCCGCTATCGAGCGGGCGTCCATAAGCATAACGGAGGAGATCTGCCCGTCAGAGGGCTTCGAGCCCTCTCTGTTCGGGAAATTGCGCGTGGTGTGCCTTATCGAGAGCGCTCCGTTTGCGGGAACGTCTCCGGCTCCGAAGCACGGACCGCAAAAGGCGGGCTTGAACACGGCGCCGCGGCTCATAAGCTCAGCCTGAACGCCTGTTCTCAGAAGCTCCATATTTATGGGAACGCTCGAGGGATAGACCGAGAGGCCGAAGTACCCGTCGCCGACGCTCCCCTTTCTCAAAATTGCGGCGGCCTCTGCGATGTTATCGTACATACCTCCGGCGCAGCCTGCGATGATGCCCTGGTCTACCATAAGCTTTCCGACTTTGACCTTATTTACAAGGCTGAGCCCCGTGCGCTCCTCGCACTGCCTCAAAATATCAGCGGGCTCGGCGATAAGTTCCCTCAGCGTGACCGCCTTGGACGGGTGGAACGGAAGCGCAGCCATCGGCTCGACTGTCGAGAGGTCTATCTCGATAAGGCCGTCGTACTCCGCGCCCTCAGATATACGAAGCTCCTTAAAGGCCTCGCCTCTGCCGTGAGCCTCGTACCAGGCCTTAACAGCTCCGTCCGTCTCCCAGACGGACGAGAGGCAGGCCGTCTCCGTCGTCATAACGTCTATGCCCATTCTGTAATCCATAGGCAGGGACGCGATCCCGGGGCCGGCAAATTCGATTACCTTGTTCTTGACGAAGCCGTTATCGTAAACTGCGCCGCATAGCGCGATCATATCGTATGTATTCTCAAGAAGCTGCCTGACTATCTCGGGCCCGCCCTCGCCGACGCCCATCGTGCCGAGAGCGCCGTACCTCGTGTGGCTGTCGCTTCCGAGGATCATTCCGCCGCCGAACGCAAGCTTTTCCCTCGCGTACTGGTGGATGACCGCGAGGTTTGCCGGAACATAGATTCCGCCGTATTTCTTCGCGGCTGAGAGGCCGAAAACGTGGTCGTCCTCATTTATCGTTCCGCCGACGGCGCAGAGGCTGTTGTGGCAATTGGTGAGCACGTACGGCACGGGAAAGCGCTCAAGCCCGGAGGCTCTCGCAGTTTGGATTATGCCGACGTAGGTTATATCGTGGGAAATAAGCCTGTCAAATTTCAGGCTCAGCCTGCCCTTCTCCTTCGATTTATTGTGAGAGGCAAAGACAGAGTACGCTATCGTCTTTTCTCTCGATATCTCTCCCCCATAAGGCACGGGGGCGGAGTCCCTTATTTTGACCGGTCCTGCAGTTAGCTTTATCATTTTTTCGATCCTCTCCTTTTAATGTAAAGAGTATACATTATTAACTGCCGATTCGCAATATATTTGCAATTATTTTTTTGCAAATTGCAAAAATTAACGAATAAGCCTTTTATAACTCCGATGTATTTAGCTGAAATGCATATTTTGTAAAATTCGCTTGCAATTTTTGCGTATATATACTATAATAGCCGCATTATTGCAAGGAGTGAAATGCTTTGAACGAAAAAAGTGAAGTTTTAAATGAATACGTCGCTTCATTCTGCGGCGATCTCAAAGAGAGATACGCGATAAACTACGGCGCCGGGCAGTACAATCTCAAGCGAGGGCTCAGGAATGCCGACGGCACCGGAGTTCTTGTCGGCTTTACAAAGGGGGGAAGCGTTCAGGGCTATATGGTTGAGGACGGCGCTCCCGTTCCGATACCCGGAAAGCTGTACTACCGCGGCTACGACGTTATGGATATCGTAAATTCCCACGCGGAAAACGGCACCTTCGGCTATGAGGAGGTCGCCTACCTTCTGCTTATGGGTCAGCTTCCGACTCACGAGCAGTTCCGCAAGTTTGACACCGTACTCTCCCACGCTCGTATCCTGCCCGACGGCTTTACGGAGGATATGATAATCAAGGCGCCGAGCAAAAACATAATGAACAAGCTCGCTCGAAGCGTCCTCGCCCTCTATTCCTATGACGACAATCCGGACGACACCTCGCTGGAGAACATTATGCGCCAGTCCATCGAGCTTATCGGCCGCTTCCCCGTCATCGTCGCCAACGCTTACGCGGTAAAGCGCCACTATTTCGACGGCAAGAGCCTTTATATCCACGTTCCCAAGGAGGAGCTTTCCGTCTCCGAAAACTTCCTCAGAATAGTGAGAAAGGATAAGAGCTATACCCGTGAGGAGGCTCTGCTGCTCGATATCATGCTGATGCTTCACGCGGAGCACGGCGGCGGTAACAATTCCGCCTTTACCTGCCGCGTTCTCTCCTCCTCAGGCACCGATACCTATTCCGCAATAGCCGGAGCCGTAGGCTCCCTCAAGGGTCCCCTTCACGGCGGCGCTTCGAAAAAGGTTATGGATATGTTCAACGACCTCAAAGCAAACGTCAAGGACGTTAAGGACGACGCGGAGGTCTCCTACTATCTTGAGAAGCTGCTCGACGGAGAGGCATTCGACGGCGCCGGAAAGATATACGGTCTCGGTCACGCCGTTTACACGATGTCAGACCCCAGAGCCGAGGCTCTTAAAAAATACGCGCAGAAGATGGCTGAGAGCACAGGCAACCTCGACGATTTTCTTCTTATGGAGACGATCGAGAGGCTCGGTATCCCGATGATAATGGATAAGAAGGGCAAGACGATGCCCATCTGCGCGAACGTCGATATGTATTCCGGCCTCGTTTACACGATGCTCGGCATACCGGAGGATCTCCTCACCCCCCTGTTCGCAATAGCCCGTATCGCCGGCTGGTGCTCGCACAGGATCGAAGAGGTGCTCACCGGCGGCAGGATCATTCGCCCCGCGTATAGAAGCGTCGCGAAAAAGCAGATTTATATTCCGATGGAAAAGAGAAAATAAGACTTTTGAGCGGGGATTTTGTCCCCGCTCTTTTCCTTGACATAGCCGAGATATTAAATTAATATGTATCTATAATAGTATAAAAGAGGTGCGGATATGAAATCCAAAGTATTTTTCACAAGAGAAATCACCCCTGAGAAAATGATCGAGCTTTATCACCTGCTCGGAAAGGACCTCACCGGAAACGTTGCCGTCAAGCTGCACTCCGGCGAAAAGGGCAATCAGAATTTCCTCAGACCCGACTTTATGAAGCCGATGATCGAAGAGGTCGGCGGCACGGTCGTTGAGTGCAACACGGCGTACGGCGGCGAGCGCAACACGACGGCAAAGCACGAGAAGCTTATAGAGTTCCACGGCTGGTCGAAGCTTTTCAAGGTCGATATTATGGACGCCGAGGGACCGGATATCGTGGTCGATATTCCCGACGGTAAGGCGATAAAGGAAAACCGCCTTGGAAAGAATATTGTAAATTACGATTCAATGCTCGTCCTCTCCCACTTCAAGGGTCACCCCATGGGCGGATACGGCGGAGCTCTGAAGCAGCTCTCGATCGGCTGCGCGTCGTCCGCGGGAAAGAGCCTTATCCACTCCGCCGGAGTTACCGACGACCAGTATATCGTCTGGGATAACGTAGCTCCCCAGGATAAGTTCCTCGAGGCGATGGCAGACGCCGCCATGAGCGTCGTCCGCCGCTTTAACGGCAATATGGCTTTTATAAACGTGATGAAGAACATCACCGTCGACTGCGACTGCTGCGCCGTTGCCGAGGATCCCTGTATGAGGGAT
>ONTN01000177.1 GCA_900320765.1 uncultured Eubacteriales bacterium | reverse complement strand
AAGCAAAACGATGGAGGAAAAAGCCGCTATCGAAGATGAGGTAAGATCCCACCTGCGCGGCTTCTCCCGCAGTATACCGAGCTTTATAATGGCATATGGCGACGGCGATCTTAGACTTGATAACTTCGATAAATATACAGAGCCCGACGTCTTCCTTGAGGTCACCGGAATTACTCTTGAGAATTTCCGCTTCCTCCGGGACGGCGGCGATATAAAGAATAAAGAGACCGGCGAAACGGAGCATTTCGACGGACACCTGTTCAATGAGGTCGTGTTTAACGACGCAGTGCAGGAGTTCTTAGCTAAGCGCCGCGAACTGGCGGACTACTTCGATGAGAGCAAGACGGAGGATATTTTCGACTACATCCCGCCGCAGAAGACTAATCAGATCTTCACGCCGAAGCGCATTGTGAAGATGATGGTCGATAAGCTGGAGGAAGAAAACCCCGGCTGCTTTGATGATCCTACAAAGACCTTCGCAGATCTATATATGAAATCAGGGCTGTATATTACTGAGGTTGTGAAGCGGCTCTATCGCAGCGGAGGGCTGAAAGTAGCGTTTCCCGACGATAAAGAGCGGATTCGACATATCCTGAAAAAGCAGGTTTACGGCATGGCTCCCACGCGCATTATTTACCTGATTGCGACAAATTACATTCTCGGCTTCGATGAAGAGCTTAAGAAAGAGCAGCATAATTTTGTTCAGGCGGACGCGGCTGAGGCCGCAAAAAACGGAAAGCTGAAAAGGCTCGTAAAAAAGCATTTCGGATAAAAAGCACTGACGGAGGCGGTTTTTATGATAAAAGAGATAAGGATAGATACGGTCGATGAGCTTATGCCGCTCATCGCGGATCAGGAATACCGTTCCGATCTGGACAGAAACCGCAGCCAGTATTTTTACCGCGGCATGCCGGACGCCTCATTCAAGATGGTGACGAGCCTTCGGCGCAACTGCAAGGATCTCAAAAAGACGCTTGAGCCCGCCATACTTCGCAACTTCGCGAAGTACGCGGTTATCGAGGATCCCACGGTCGCCCAGTCTGTGTGGAGGCAGATGATACTCGGCCAGCACAACGGGCTTCCTACCCGTTTGCTCGACTGGACGCACTCCGCCCTCGTCGCCCTGCACTTTTCCACGACTGAGCCGAATATGGAGAATATGGAGGAGCATGATTCCCTCGTTTGGCGCATTGACGTGACCGAGCTGCACTCGCTTCTCCCGCAAAGCTACCGCGACGTTATGGAGAGGCACAAGGCGGAGATTTTCTCGGTCGATATGCTCGAGGAGGCCGCCTCGAGCGTTCAGCGGTATGATGAGGATATGGGCGATAAGTCGATGGTTGTCATCGAGCCGCCGAGCATAAACTCCCGCATTGTGAACCAGTATTCCTTCTTCTCGGTCATACCCTCCGATATGAACGACGTTGAGAGCTTCCTCAATGAAAACACCTCAAAAACCGTGAAGTACGTGATAGATAAGTCGCTCCGCTGGAGAGTGCGCGATATGCTCGACCAGCTCAATATCTCGGAGCGCATAATGTACCCCGGCCTTGAGGGGCTCAGCCGCTGGATAGGCCGCCATTACTTCGTGAAGAGGCGGGAAGGAAATGAGTAACGCTCCGTGGAACGTCTATCCGAGACCGCGCCTCAGAAGAGCCGAGTGGCAGTGCCTGAACGGGAAATGGGAGCTTGAGTGCGGCGGCGATAAATGCTCCGTCACGGTTCCGTATCCCCTCGAGAGCAAGCTCTCCGGCGCGAGCATTCCGATAGAGACGGGGAAGACGTACATATACAAAAGGCAGTTTACACTCAGCTTCGAGCCGGGAAACCGTGAGGTCTGGCTTAATTTCGGCGCCGTTATGCGAAAGGCGAGAGTGTTTGTTAACGGCGCGCTCGCCGCCGAGCACGACAACGGATATCTGCCGTTTTCGGCGATGGTATCGCCGCTTCTCAAAAAGGGGGAGAACGAGCTTCGCGTAGAGGTAATAAACGACCTCGATCCGCGCTACCCCTACGGGAAGCAGAGAGTAAAGCGGGGCGGAATGTGGTACACCCCATGTTCCGGGATTTGGCAGACGGTGTGGCTCGAGCCGAGGCCGAGGGAGCACGTGACCGGGATAAGAGCCGAATCAAAGGGAGCGAGGGTCACGGTGTTCGTTGACGGAGTGAGGACGGGTATGCTCGTCTTCGGCGGAGAACGATATCTGTTCTCCGGCGGCAGAGCGGCATTTACCGTAAAAAACCCGGAATACTGGTCGCCGGAAAGCCCGAAGCTTTACGATATCACGGTTATTGCGGGCGAGGACGAGGTGAAGAGCTATTTTGCCCTCCGCGAGCTCTCGATAGCGACGGTAAACGGGAAAAAGCGCCTTATGCTGAACGGAAAGCCGTACTTTTTCAACGCCCTTTTAGATCAGGGCTACTGGGCGGACGGGCTGTACACGCCGAAGGGGCCCGAGGCCTTCGCAAAAGATATCACTGCAATGAAATCCCTCGGCTTCAACACGCTGAGAAAGCACATCAAGATAGAGCCCGAGCTTTATTACTACGCCTGCGACAGGCTGGGTATGGCCGTTTTTCAGGATATGGTGAACGCGGGAAAGTACCACTTTATCCGTGAGTCCGCCCTTCCAACCCTCGGCCTTGTAAAAAGAGACGACGGGAGGCTTTTCCGTGACCCGGCGATGCGCGA
>ONTN01000092.1 GCA_900320765.1 uncultured Eubacteriales bacterium | reverse complement strand
GCAGCTGCGAATACGAGCTTATCGAGGTCAAGTGATAATGGATAAGACTGAGCTTATCCGCTCTATGCGCCTTTTCCTTTTTGATATGGACGGTACGCTCTACCTCGGCGATGAGCTTTTCCCGTTTGCAAAGCCCTTGCTGAAGGCGATAAGAGACAGCGGGGGGACTTATCTATTTATGACGAACAACTCCTCAAAAAGCGTTGAGGACTACGTTAAGAAGCTTGAAAGGCTCGGTATCGGCTCAACGAGGGACGATTTCATCACCTCGTCTCAGGCAACGGCGTACTACCTGCACAGGCATTATGAGGGAAAAACTCTCTACGTCTGCGGGACTGAAAGCCTTAAGGCTGAGCTCAGGCGCGAGGGCTTTTGTATTACCGAAGATCTCGATAAGGTCGAGGTCGTCGTGACCGGCTTTGATACGGAGCTCACGTTCAAAAAGCTTTGGGACGTAAGCTGGCTTTTAACGATGCACCCGGATATGCCATATATCGCGACTAATCCCGATCTCGTCTGCCCCACCGAATTCGGCTATGTACCCGACTGCGGCTCGGTCGCGATAATGATCAAAAACGCAACGGGGCGCGAGCCCGTCGTTATCGGAAAGCCCTCGCCGCTTATGCCGGAGCTCGCTATGGACAGGCTCGGGTTTAAGAAAAGCGAGACCTGCGTTATCGGCGACAGAATATATACCGACGTTAAAAGCGGGCTGAACGCCGGAATAACCGGAATACTAGTTATGAGCGGGGAAACGACGGAGAAGATACTCTATGAGAGCCCCGACAAGCCCGACCTCGTTTTGCGCGACGCGGGCGAGATTTTGGAAGCCCTAAGTAAATGATGATTAAATGCCGCTTCGGCGCCTTGCGGTCTTTTTCCGCCGCAGCTATGTCTCAAAAGTTTGGAATACACAAAGTATTCCTGCAATTTTTCACCTTCGCTGCGACAAAAAAATCCTCGCAATTCGCTCTCGCGGAATTAATCATCGTTTACTTAAATCAATAAACCTTTACAAAAGGGATAAAACGGTGTAAGATATAGAAAACATTGCCGTTTTATCCCACTAATTTTGTGCAAAACGGCGGGAGGGAGCGAAACAAAATGGCTAAATCCACAGGCACCCCAAACGGCGGGCTGCGGCTTAATTACAAGCGCACCGCTCTGATCGGCTTCGCCTTTTTCGGCATTCTGCTTTTATGGCAGGTTTACGATTCCTGGTGCCCTACCTTCCTCACCGATATCTTTGCTCAGGCTATGCACGGAATGAATTCCGCCCAGCTCAAGGCGAGCGGAAATATGGACGCTATCCTTGAGGTACAGTGGATCGTCGGCATAGTGATGGCGTGTGATAACCTTGCCGCTCTCATACTTCTGCCCATCTTCGGCTCGCTCTCAGACAAGACTAAGACGCCTATCGGAAAGCGTATGCCCTACATACTCGTAGGCACACTCGTAGCCGCCGTGGCCTTCCCCTTTATCCCCCTCTTCTATCACAATAACAATATCGTCGGTATGATAATCATGATGGCGATCGTTCTTATGTTTATGATGATGTACCGCAACCCCGCCGTTGCGCTTATGCCGGATATCACGCCGAAGCCCCTCAGAGCGAAGGCAAACGGCATAATAAACATAATGGGCTATTTCGGCGGAGCCTTCGCCACCGTGCTCGGAATCTTTCTCAAGCTTTCTGACTATATAACCAAGGAGCGCAACCTCTGGGTAATCGAGCTGCCCTTTATTATCGCTTCGATACTTATGGTTATCTCCGCCTTCGTACTCTTTGCCACCATCAAAGAGAACAAGCTCCACGAAGAGCTCAAGGACGAGATGGAGCTCGGCGAAAGGCTTGCCGCAGTTGAGGATAAGATTGAAGACGATGCGCCCATGACAAAGGCCAACAAGCGTATGCTCCTCGCCATACTTGCCGCCGAGTTCTTATGGTTTATGGCTGATAACGCCATCGGCACCTATATCGGAAACTACGTTATCTACCATATGGGCTCGGCCTCCAGCGCGACCTCTACCCTCACGATCGTCGGCGGGCTTGCGTCGGTTATCGGCTTTGCCATAGCGGGCTTTATCGCCGATAAGATCGGAAGAAAGTGGACGATCTCAACCGGTCTTTCAATCACCGTTATCGCCCTTCTCATTATGTGCTTCGTCGCTCCCTCTTCAGCTCAGACGGCAGACGGGTATAACAAGCTCCCCTCCCTCCTCTTCGCCGTTTGGGCTATCAAGGGCTTCGGAATGGCGCTCGTTCACAACTGCTCCTTCCCGATGGTCGTGGAGCTCTCCTCCTCAAAAACCATCGGAAAGTTCACCGGCTTTTACTATGCGGCCTCGATGTCCGCTCAGACGGTCACTCCCGTGCTCCTCGGCCTCGTTTTCCGCCTCTCCCGCGTCTGGGAGGCTCTGCCCATCTATTCAACTATTCTGTTAACCCTGAGCTGCGCAGTATTCACCCTGCTCGTAAAGAATATCAAGGCTAAAAAGCTTCAGAATGTAAAGGGTCTTGAAGCGCTCGGTGCTGACGACTGATAAGGAGAAGCTATGAAGAGATCAACCAAATTCGTTCTCGGCGCTCTCGGCTGCGCCGCTGCCGCCTGCGGAATTGCCGCCCTTGCCGTCGCTCCGGGGAAAGCCGACGAAGCCGAGAAGGCAAAGTTTTACGGCAGAAACTTTGCGCACAGGGGGCTGCACTCCTACGACCGGTCCGTGCCTGAAAACTCCCTCGCCGCGTTTCGCCTCGCCGTGGAGGCGGGATACGGAATGGAGCTTGACGTTCAGCTCTCGAAGGACGGGAAGGTTGTGGTTTTCCACGACGACGATTTAAACCGCGTCTGCGGCGTTAATAAGCGTGTAGACGAGCTCACGTTTGACGAGCTTCGCGAGCTGAGGCTCTGCGAGACGGAGGAGGTCATTCCCCTCTTCTCCGAGGTACTCGATCTCGTCGCCGGGCGTCAGCCGATAATCTGCGAGCTGAAGACCGGAAAGCGGAATAACGAGCTTTGCGAGAAAACGCTGGAGCTTATAGAATTCTACGAGGGCGACGTCTGCATCGAGAGCTTTGACCCATTTATCGTGGCCTGGTTCCGCGAGCACGCAAAGCACCTTGTAAGAGGCCAGCTTGCCCAGCCCGCGCACTACTATAAAAGCGAGGGCTTAAACGGCATTTCCGGCTTTATCCTTGCCAACACCGTCCTCAACGTGCTCTCAAGGCCGAATTTCATTGCCTATCGCGTCGGCGGTACGGCTCCGGGCGCAAGGCTCTCAAAGGCTCTCGGCGCTCTGGACTTCTGCTGGACGAGCCATAACTCCGCTAACGAAGAGGGCCGCGACGCGGTCATCTTTGAGTTCTATAAGCCAGAATCCAAATTCAAATAAGGAGACAATAAAATGAAAAAGATCTTAAAAAGCACGCTCATTACCTCGCTTGTACTTATCGCTCTGGGCATTTATATGGTCCTAAGCCCGAGCACCGCTATCTCAACGATAATCAAGGTCATCGGAATTGCGATCATCGTCGCCGGAGCCGTCACCGTTCTGCTTTACGTCGCGAATAAGGACGACTCGCGCAGCTTTACCACGCTCGCGACCGGTATCATTCTCGTTATTGCCGGTATCGTCTTTCTCGTTAAGCCCGGCTCTATCGAAAAGATATTCCCGACGGTCGTGGGTGTACTTATCATTGTTAACGGAATTCTGAATCTTATCGCTTCGCTCAAGGCGAAGAAGGCCGGCTCCTCTGCCTGGATAGTCGGGCTTATCCTCAGCGTTATAACGATAGCTCTCGGCATAGTTATCCTCTCTCAGCCCCTCTTCCTTATGAGTCAGATCGTCCGCATTGTCGGCATCGTGCTGATAATCACCGGCGTTTCCTCCCTGCTCGCAGGAGCATAATAACAGAATAAATAATAACCGCCTCGCTTCAATTCCGAAGCAAGGCGGTTTTTCTTTATTCAAACGTTTCCGAAGTAATCGGTTCAAGTCCGAGGCTTTTGAGCTTTTCCTCAGCCTCGGCTGTATGCGCGACCCGGAAGATCATATACGCGTGGTCCTCTTCTCTGCCGCCGAGGAATGAATACATATACTCGATATTGACTTGCGCCTCCCCTATCCTTTGGAGAAGCTTCAGAAGTCCGCCCGGCTCATCCGGAACGGCAAAGGCGAGAACAGACGTGAGCTTCGCGACAAAGCCGCCCTCTTTCAGCACCTCCATAGCTGCAGAGTCGTCGTCTGTTATGAGCCTTGCGATACCGAAGTCCTTAGTCTCCGCGAGAGAAAGCGCGCGAAGGTCGACGTTCTTTTCCGCGAGCAGCGAGGTCATCTCCATAAGCGTGCCGGGTTTATTTTCCAAGAATACGGAAATCTGCTTGATGCTCATTCTCCTGCCTCCTTATATTTTGCGGTTGTCAATAACTCTGACCGCCTTGCCCTCGCTTCTGACGATGCTCTTCGGCGCAACGAGAGTTACCTTTGCCTTGATGCCGAGCATTGCGTGGAGCCCGTCGGCAAGCTTCTTCTGCTTTGCGGCTATATCGCCGAGGTCGTCTGTAAACATCTCGGGGGTCAGCTCAACGCGAACCTCGAAGGTATCGGTGTTGTTGACTCTGTCGACTATGATCTGGTAATTCGCGCCATAACCGTGGTTCAGAAGCACGGTCTCGATCTGGCTCGGGAATACGTTTACGCCACGGATTATAAGCATATCGTCGGTGCGTCCCTTGGGCTTTGCCATTCTGACGTGCGTTCTGCCGCAGGAGCACTTTTCCCTCGTAAGGCAGCAGACGTCCCTCGTGCGATAGCGGATCATCGGGAACGCCTCTTTGTCTATCGCGGTGAACACAAGCTCGCCCCACGTACCGTCCGGCAGGACCTCCCCGGTGTCGGGGTCGATTATCTCGGCGATAAAGTGATCCTCGTTTATGTGCATTCCCTGCTGGGCAGAGCACTCAAAGGCAACGCCCGGGCCGGAGAGCTCTGTAAGCCCGTAAATATCGTAAGCCTTTATGCCGAGGGTGTTCTGGATATCTTGGCGCATCTCCTCGCTCCAAGCCTCGGCTCCGAAAATACCTGCCTTAAGCGGGATATCGTCGGGTCCGAGGCCCAGTTCCTTCATACGCTCGCCGAGATAGGCGGCGTAGCTCGGAGTGCAGCAGATAACGGTCGCGTTGAGATCCTGGATAAACATTATCTGGCGGTCGGTATTGCCGGAGCTGATCGGAATCGTCATACAGCCCAGCTTGTGACTTCCTCCGTTGAGCCCGGCGCCGCCCGTAAAGAGGCCGAAGCCGTAAGCCACCTGGCAGACGTCCTCATTTGTAGCCCCTGCGGCGACGAGCGCCCTCGCACAGCAGTCCTCCCAAAGGTCGATGTCGTGCTGGGTATAGAACGCGACCACTCTCTTGCCGGTCGTGCCCGAGGTTGAATGGATTCGGATAACGTCTTTGAGCGGGGTGCCGAGCAGTCCGTAGGGATAAGACTCTCTAAGATCGTATTTTGATAAAAACGGGAGCTTTTTAAGGTCGTCTATCGTCTGAATATCGTCAGGCGTTACTCCCTTCTCCTCCATCTTCTTCCTGTAGTAGGGGACGCTGTCCCAAGCGTGGCGCACCTGCCTGCGAAGCTTCTCATTTTGAAGCGCAACGATCTCATCCCGTGAGGCGCACTCTATCTCCTTTTGATAGTATCTTTCCATATCGATCACGCTTTCCTTCCGAGCTCAAAGGCTTTTTTATTCATTTCAAGGAATTTCGCCGGAACGATCGCCTCCATTGCCTCGTTCCACTTCTCAAGCGGTATATCAAAATAATTGGACAGTCTACCGAGCAGAACTATGTTTACGGCTTTTACCGAGCCCGCTTCCGCGGCCAGGGTCACGCAG
>ONTN01000126.1 GCA_900320765.1 uncultured Eubacteriales bacterium | reverse complement strand
CCCCCGCCGGACGGCGGGGGATCGGGTATCTAACGTCACGCGACGCTGTTCACAACGCCGATGAAGAGTGGCAGGTTCTCATAGGGGTCGAGGATCATGTACACAAACGGGCGGTTAAGGTAGACTTCGTATGGAATAGAATTTGGACTCAACACGCCATACGTTGCAGCAGCCGCCTTGGTCCCTTCCTTATAGAACTTTATATACGTCTTCTGGCACATTTTAGAGACGAACAGGTTATTTCCTCCCGCATCGGATATGCCTCTAAGGTCGGCATAATCCTCATCGAACAGGTCGGTCACTCCCATATCCTCCAGAGAATCCGCAATGTCAAACTCGCCGTCGCCATCGAATTCCGGCACCCATGTATTGACCTCGCAGCCTCTTTCAACGTTTTCCAGGAGCTTCACGATCTTTTCTCCCGAAAGGCTCTTGAGGTAGTCCTCCATCGCTATCCCCTCGCCTGGCAGGAGGGCGACGAACGCAAATCCATCCTTATAATGTTTTATAAAGCCCGTCGTATCCTCGTCTTTAAGGAAGTTATACTCCGTACTGAGCAGCATCTTGCAGTTCTCTTCCGTCCCGTCCTCGCGGGTAAACGTCCCGTCAAAGGAGCCGGTATACTTAAACTGCCATTCGAGGTCGAGGGCGAGGGCGTTTACGATGTACATACAGGCTTCGGGATCCATTTCCTTGAGCGTTTCCTTTATCATCCCGTAGGTATTGTCGCTCACCCACTTGTTGAGTTTTTCGCAGAGCTCCGGTCCGAACACGCCGCTGAAGCCCTCAGCCCTGTAATACTCCTTTAGAGCGTTTAGGAACTCCGGCTCGTATGTTAAGCCGTAAGCCTCGTTTATCCACATCGAGTTTGCGAGGTTGACCTTGCCGCCGTTCTCAGAAAGCTTTGCAGCATAGCCCTTCATAAAGGCGTTGAGGCTGCCGACTGGAAGTCCGATTGCCTCCTCAAGCTGGCTCAGAGTTTCACCCTGCGCCCCGCTCGCCGTCATCCCGAGGGCGTAGAGCACGGATACGGGAGATACGGCTCTGCTCTCGTCGGCGTTGAGATTGCGTCTTGCTATCTCGGCGCAGAAGTCGAGAAGTATGCGCGCGTCGCCGCTCGGAAGCTTGCCCGACCAGGAAATGATCGCGTACTCCTCTTCGCCGCCTTCCGGATACTCTTCGTCTTCGTCGTCCGGCAGCGCAGTCTCCTCTTCCTCCCGATTGCTCATGCAGCCAAACTGAGAGAGTGCGAGGACGATGGCAAGTAATAATGCTATTGCTTTTTTCACCGGAGCTTCTCCCTTCAACTATTCTGTCCCTTATTATACAATGATATATACCTTTTCGTCAACAGTTTTGCTCAAATATAATCCCCCGCCGATCGGCGGGGGATTATTATTTCTGCCTTTATTTCTTGTTCTTTTTATTCTTCAGAACAGCGATCACGACTGCCGCTACCGTGGCTATCAAAGCTACTGCAACGGCGATAATTATAATGGTGAACAAGTCTAAAGATATCCATTCGTCTCCTGCCCACCAGCCCCGGTCTACCGGCGCCACATCCGCCTTGCAGGTGCTGTGGGCCGCGCTAAAAAGCGTCAGGCAGAATACGGCGACGAAGACCGCTGCGAATAATCTGAGCTTGCTTCTGACGATCTTTTCCATAGCTTTTTCCTTCCCTCAGGTCGCTTTCTTTTTAAGGCATAGAAGCGCCGCAATGCCGATAATCGAGACGGACGCGACCGCTATACCGATTATGATCATAGTCCCGTCGCCGGTCTTCGGAGAAGGGTCGATCGGTTTTTCGGGATCATTGGCTTCTCCGCTGTTCTGCTGCTCTTCTTTATCCTGCTCTGCTTTCCGTTCTGCTATCCATTCTGCGTACCTCTGCTCTTTTTCCTCTTCGGTCGCGGTAAACTGCAGATCCCAGTAATAGTAAAAATACCATAGCTGCTCCTCCTCATTATAGTCCCACTCTTCGGGGGAAATATAGAGGTCCGCCCTGCACGTAGCGCACGCTGCGCTTAGGAGCGCAAGACAGAAAACGGCGACGAGGACGGCTGCAAATAGTCCGAGCTTCTTTGTTATCAGCTTTTCCATTTTGTTTTCTCCTTTATCTGATTGCGTTTATTATGATCCCGGTCCCAAACGACGCCACGTTGCAGATAAGCGACACGGCGAAGGGCGGGAGCTTTTCATAGTTCAGGGTTTTCTTATACGCTATCGCCTCAGCTATAAAGGCGAGTATCTCCATAACTGCCAGAACAGCGTAGAAGAGAACGCGGTCTCTGAGCAGCATTACGCAGTTCACGGTAAAAACGACGACGGGATTAGTCATTATATTTACCAGGAGCACTACGGCGATATCGTGCTTTCCGCGTATGCCGAGGAGCAGGGCGACCGCCGTCTCGATAATGAGCGTCAGCGCAAGGGAGACGAGCAGGCTCTTTATCATGGCTTTTTCTCCGTGATCTCATTGTAAAGATGTATGCCGATAATAAGGATTATCGCGGAGGCGAAGGTTATCCCGAATAGCCCCGCCGGGGTGAAAAGTGTGTTCGGCATGCGGATGAACGTCGGTACGGCGCCCAAAAACAAGGCGAAGGTCAAAAGCCCGAACGCCATTCCCTTGTTGCTCATTATATTGCTGAGCGCGGTCAGGGTTATTGGCATCGTCATATTAAAGAGCAGTATCGCCAGAATACCGAGGACCGGACTTTGAAAAGCGAAGATAAAGAGCACGGCGGAGCATACAAGAGAGATAGCGGATGTTTTCATAAAGCCTATCCTGTCTCCGATGACGCCGCCCAGCATTTTCCCGAATACCACAGCCAGTATCGATATGACGGCGAGCCATATATCCGCCTTCCACTCGAAGGCAAGTATCATTCCAACGTAGCTCCTCACGCAGACGGTTATGACAAGGCAGATTATCGCAAATATCTTTCTAACGTCCGGTCTGCGGATAACGAAGTCTTCGTTTTTAATCTTATCCTTCACCTGAGAATAGAGCCAGACGAGGGCGGCGGCGGAGGCTATCATAACAATTATTACTGTATAGAACTTATCGAAGCCGACGGAGGCGGACTTCCCGCCGAGGAAAACGCCCATCGCCCCAGTCGCCACGAAAACGCCGGACGGCGTCGCCTTCCTCCCGCTTATATTCAGCACGTCGATGCCGCCGCCGATGTGGAACATTGAGTTTCCTATTCCCGCAATGATGCAGGCTATGATCCCGCTATTCGCAAATGCGTACGCAAGCGCGACGAAAAGGCAGCCCGCCGCGGAAAACAGGGCGTTTCTGTTAAGCTTATCCGCTATTATGCCGAGGGGAAGCTGCATGGCAAATGCAAAAAAGTTATATAGGATGACCGCTGTTACGATGCCGATGCCGGGTCCCATTTCCTTGTACACTAAATTGCTTACCAGTATCACGCACGCCAGATCCACGAGAAAGTGGATCGCGCTGTATATGCTTACCGTCTTTGCCTTCATTGATGTCATCCCTCCACGCTGTTCACCAAGCCGATGAAGAGGGGCAGGCTCTCGTAGGGGTCGAGGATCATATACACAAACGGGCGGTCGAGGTAGACCGCGTGCTCTTCGGAAAGCACTGCCGTAGGCATAGTATCAATATACGTCGCCGCAGCAGCCTTGGTGCCGTCCTTGTACACCTTTATATAGGTCTTTTGTACAACGCTGGAGACGTACAGATTCCCGTCTGACATTCTGCCAAAATCAGCATTTGCGGGGGAGAACATATCGACAGCGCCCATTTCCTCCAGAGGCTCTTTAAGCTTGAAGGTGCTTCTGCCCTCGAACTCCGGCATTCTCGTATATACGTCGCAGTATCCGATTCTGCTTCCGAGGAGTCCAGCTATCTTTTCTCCGGTGAGGCTCTTTAAATAGTCCTCCATCGCTATTCCCTCGTCCGGCAAAAGGGCGACGAACTTAAATCCGTCCTTATAGTTCTTTATGAAGCCGACTGTGTCCGCATCGTGAAGGAATACGCTCTCCGTACCGTGCAGCATCTTGCAGTCCTCTTCCGTTCCGTCCTCGCGGGTAAACTTCTCATCGTAGGTATCGTTATACTTTACCTTCCACTCGAGGTCGAGGGCGAGGGCGTTCACGAGATAAGAGCTGGCGTCGGGATTTATCTCCTCGAGCAGCTTATCGATCATACCGTACGTGTTGTCGCTCACCCACTTGTTGAGCTTATCGCGGAGCGCGTTATC
>ONTN01000087.1 GCA_900320765.1 uncultured Eubacteriales bacterium | reverse complement strand
ACTCCCTCGCCCCGTAATTATAGCTTATTACCGGCTGCGCCCCGTTCACTATCCCGTTTATCGGCAGGGTGAATATCTCGCGGATAGAGTTCGTTACCGTCATAACCCCGACGAAGACGTCTCCCCCGTATAACTGGAGCGTTGAGTTGCAGGCGACCTGCACGGCGAGGTTCGTCGCCTGCATGATAAAGTTCGATGCTCCGAGCCTGGATATCGAGGCGACAATGCTCCGGACCGGCCGCATATTGTGAAGGCTGAGCCGCACGGCGGCTCTTTTTCCGAAGAGAAAAGCGAGCACCAGCGCGGTGGAGACCGCCTGACTTATAACCGTCGCGAGAGCCGCGCCGGATATGCCCAGCTTGAAGGTGAATATGAACAAAGGGTCGAGTGCGATATTCACCGCGCATCCTATCACGACTGAGAGCATACCGACACGGGGAAAGCCCTGAGCGTTCACATATCCCACAAGCCCCGTCGAGAGCACGGAGAACACCGTTCCCGCAAGGTAGATTCTCAGGTATTCGGCGGCGTATTTATACGACTCTGCGCTCGCGCCGATGGCGAATAGGGCCGGGCGCATAAAGATATATCCGAGGGCAGTCAGAATAACGCCGGCTCCGAAAGAAAGCGTAACGGAATTACCTAAAATACGCGCCGCCTTCCCGTCGTTGCCCGCTCCCCTCTCGATGGCAAAAAGCGGTACTCCACCCATTCCGAAAAGGGCGGCAAAGGCCATTATAAGCGTCAGCACCGGGAAGGTCAGCCCTACTCCCGTGAGCGCCATGCTCCCCTCTTCGCCCATATGCCCTATGTATATCCTGTCCACCACGTTATAGAGAAGATGGACTATTTGAGCCACCGTGAGCGGTACGGCCTGGGATATTATGTTTTTCCAGACGGGGCCCTTAGAAAAATCATTCTGCATTAACATCACCCGATCAACTCTCTCAGCGAATGATACCATAAAACGGCTTCCCTTGCAACTTTTCCCTTGCGCCTTAACTGTGTCGCGGTTATAATAAATATAATATAATTCCGAGGAGGAGTCCACAATGGAATACAAAGTCACGTTTTCAGCTCTCCCTAAGACCCTCGCCGAGCTCAAGGCCATGCCCGAGGCCTCGCTTCAAAAGCCCGAGGAGACCGCTGCCCTCACCGTCGCCGCCCTCGCAGCTTATCCCGAAAGCCGCGACGAGTGCTACGCTATGCTCGACTATCTGCGGGGTCCTCGTCCCCTCTCTCCGATGGAGAAGCAGTTCATCCGCGACAGGTTTATGGACGGCAAGGACTATATCCCCCGCTCATACTTCGCCGGAGCTACGCCCGATAACGACTACACCCCTACCCTCCCCTTTACCGTTCGCCTAAAGGACAGCGCCTCGCAGTTTGCCGAGAGCGGCTATAAAAAGTTCGACGTCTTCTGCGGCGGAGCTGACAGCCCCCGCCCCGTCACGCTTCGCCTTAAGCCCTCGACCTGCGAGTGGTTCCTCTGGGAGCAAAATCTTCTCGTAGGTATAAGGATACCGAAGTCCTCTGACCCCTGGGCATAATGGGTAATTCGCGCCGCTCCGTTTTTCGTGGAGCGGCGCTTGACTTTTGCCCGCCTCTCGGTTATAATCATCCCGTCGGCACGAAGCCGGCAAAAACGGCAGAAGCCGATTAACGTTCTTTTTTCTGAACAGTATGCCACGAAGGTATGCACTTTCCCCGCACGGGAGAGCGCATTTTTTGTTAAAAAGGAGAAAATATTATGTCAACCGTTAAGAAGCTCACCGTAACTGCTCTCTTCCTCGCGCTCTGCGTAGCCCTGCCCCCGCTGTTTCACGCTGTCGGCCTCGGGCAGGCGTTTTCGCCGCTGCATATACCCGCTCTCGCCTGCGGCCTCATCTGCGGCCCCCTGTACGGCCTCGTCTGCGGAGCCCTCGGTCCCCTGCTCGCAAGCCTGATAAACGGTATGCCCCCGATGGCAATGCTCCTCTATTTCATTCCCGAGATGATGGCTTACGGCCTTTTCACCGGGCTTTTCTTTAAATTCATCCGCACCGGAAGCACCCTTGCCGACTGCGTGATCTCTCTCCTCATAGCTATGGTCATCGGCCGCATTGTCGGCGGGCTTGTTCACGGTATCGTTTTCCTCGGCGGGGGGGCTGAATACTCCATCGGCATATGGCTCGGCGCGTACTTTATCGGCACCTGGCCGGGAATGATACTCCATATCGTGCTTATCCCGGCCATATATCTCGCGCTTGAGAAGGCAAAGCTCATTGAAAAAAGGTACAATAAGGCCTGACAGAAAGCTTTACGCATTAAGCTGATGCGTTTTGTTCTTGCTTGAAAGCAAGCAAGCTGTTCATTTCTCTCTTTGCAGACAGCAAAGAGAGAAAAATGTACATTTATTAAACTTATAAGAAATAAAGCAGTTGCATCTTAATGCAAAAAAGCACCCGTTTCCGCGCTTCGATATTACGAAGCGCGGTTTTTTTGTTTTCTCGTTGCAATAGTAACCCATATCGTTTATACTGTATAATAGGATAATATTAAAAAGGGGGATCGTTATGATCTGCAATAACTGCAAAAGCACCGTGCGGGACGGCTCCGCCTTCTGCACTAAATGCGGTGCACGCATGGTACAGCCGGCCGTTCCTCGCCCTGCGCCGGCGCCTGTTCAGACTCCCGCGTATAATCCCGCTCCCGCCCCGAAGAAGAAGACCGGGGCAGGAATAATAATCGGCATAGTACTGCTCCTTCTCGTAATCGGTGCTGAGGCTTGGTACCTCGTTAACTGGTATAACAACGAGGGCGGCTTCTTCCCGGAGACCTCTTTCGTCTCCCGCAGCGACGACGAGGATGAAGAAAAGCCCAAGGACAAGGACAAGGATAAAGATACGGATAAGGACGAAAAGCCCGGCAGCACCGACGTCATAGAGCCTGAGCCGAAGCCCTCTGATAGCGCATCCCTTCCCGGCGGCGCCGAGCTGAAAAGCGACGCCTCTGTCGAGGACATTGTCGGCGACTGGGTCGGCGAACTGACCTTCACGAGGCTTGACGGATATGAGAATATGCCCGGAGCCCCGGAGAATATCGGCGAGTTTATCGCCGAGGCCATGGCCTCGCCACACAAGTACGAAATGAGCTTTGACGAGGACGGAAGCTGGTATCTGTTCGTCGACTTTATGTCCGGAATGCGCTTTTTCTCGGTCGACTTGAAGCTCGACGATCCGCAGACGCCTGAGGAGGAAACGGCGCACCTGTACAAGGGACCGGAGGACGGAAAAATCACCATCAGCGTAACGATGGACGCAGGCGGCGGAAACGGCGGCCTTTTCGATCTGAAGTCCAACGTATTCACCGATTCCGAGGGCATCGGAATGTCCGGCAAGCTCCTTATCGAGCTTACAAATCAGGGGATCACGGTCTCGTTAGGCGGAGATTTCACTCTCCGTCCCGATAAGGGGGAGGAATAAAAAATGTTTTGCGATAGATGCGGGGCAAAGCTCCCCGATTCGGCAGCCGTTTGCACCCGCTGCGGCGCGCCTCAGACTCCGATAGCCCCCACGGCGCAGGTCTACGCCCGCCCCGTTCAGCCCGCGCCCGCCTCAAAGCCGAAGAAGTCGCGCGGCGGGGTCGCGCTTCTGATAATCCTTGCGATCATCGCCTTTCTCGGTGCGGTTTTCATCGGCGTTATAAACGTGATGAAGCTGAATGCAGAAAACTCCTACACCCCTGAAAAAGAGAAGACGGAGAAGACTGACAAGGTCGACAATGAGAATGAGGACGAGGATAAAAAGAAGGATGAAGACTCCGAGCCCGAACCTGAACCTGAACCGGAGCCTGAACCCGAGCCTGAACCTGAGCCTGAGCCTCAACCTGAACCCGAACCCGAACCTGAACCCGAGCCTGAACCCGAGCCGGAGCCCGAGCCTGAACCCGAGCCCGAGCCTGAGCCTGAGCCTGAGCCTGAACCCGAGCCTGAGCCTGAACCCGAGCCGGAGCCTGAGCCCGAGCCGGAGCCCGAGCCCATCGTAAACCCGTTCTCCGACGTTGACGAAGGCTCATGGTACTATAAACCCGTAATGTGGGCGGTTGAAAAGGGCATGTTGTCCGGCTCCAAGTTTAACCCGTCGAAGAACTGCACGAGAGCTCAGACGCTCACCTTCCTTTGGAGGGCGAAGGGCTGCCCCGAGCCCGCTCTCAAGGTAAGCCCATTCAAGGACGTTAAGAGTGAGGATTACTACTTCTATCCCGTGCTCTGGGCGTTTGAAAACGGTATGATCTCCGTCTCCGGCGACGCGAAGTTCAAGCCGGACGACACGGTGAGCCGAGCTCAGCTTATGACCTTCCTCTACAGAGCCGAGAAGGGCGACGCCGGCGGGCTTGACAATCCCTTCTCCAACGTCAAGAGCTCCGACTGGTACTACGCCCCGGCGGTATGGGCATATAACCGCGGCATAATAGGGCTCGATTCCGGCGGGAAGTTTTCTGCTTCCTCTGCCTGCACGAGAGCCCAGGTAATTACCTTCCTCTGGCGAACATACTCCGGCGACCCGGCAGCTATGCTGAATAACTGAGAGGTGATCCAGATATGTACTGCAAATTCTGCGGCAGCGCAATGAACGACGGGGCGGCCTTCTGCAAGGTCTGCGGCAAGGCTGTGCCTCAGCCGGTCGCAGCCCCCGCCGCCGTTCAGGTTACGCCCTGCCCCAAGTGCGGCCAGCTTATTCCCCTCGGTGCCGGCTTCTGCCGCTACTGCGGCTCGAGCACGGCGGTAAAGGCGCGGAATTTCACTGCGTTAACAATAATACTCGCCGTCCTGCTCGCCGCAATTATCGGCGTAGGCATATGGAAGATACCCGCAAACGTAGAAACGCTTTTGAACGCCGTATCTCCCGAGACTCAGTCTGAGACGAAGGACGGCAAAAAGAGCAGCGGCAAGAGCGAGGAAAGCGAGACGGCCGAGAGCGGAAGCTACTCCCCCATAGACAGCTATGAAAGCGTTGACGCTGCGCTTGATAACGGCACTCTTGAAAGCCCCGAGCCCGCCGACCCGCACCCGAGCTACGGTTGGCTCTACAGCGACGAG
Source organism: uncultured Eubacteriales bacterium (assembly GCA_900320765.1). GTDB lineage: Bacteria > Bacillota > Clostridia > Oscillospirales > Oscillospiraceae > RUG626. Next base: position 1,061 of record ONTN01000087.1, on the reverse strand, counting down.
AGCGGCTGGGAGATAACGGAAGACGAAGCGGCTGATGAAGGCGCGGAAAAGGAGGCTGAGTAAGCTATGAAAAGATTTCCCACCGTGCTTTTATGCCTCGTTTTAGTCTTCGCCCTTCTCGTTTCTGCGGTAGGCTGGCCCGCTTGGCTCATACCTCTGATCACGCCCGCAGAGAAGACCGCTCCGGTCGTTCTGCCCGAGGGCGAGAGCGAAGCGTTCGAGATAAAGCCCGTTGACGGCATTACGATCTCAGCCGAGGAAAACGCCCTCGACAAAGACAGGGAATTTAAGCTTGAGGCCGTCTCCGGCGACGAGTACGAGGAGCTCTCCGAAAACTATTGGGAAGCCGTCGACAGCCCCGGCATCGTCGTAGGCGCATGGGAGCTTGACGCCGGGCTCGCCGACGACGAGATGCTTCCGGGCTACTTTACGATGGATTTTGACCTTGAGACTCTGGGTATAGAAGAGGAGGACTACGAGGCTGTAAAAATCTATCGCGTAGACGATTCCGGGACCTGGTACGAGTACGCTTCAAGCCTTGACGGCTCCGTTCTCACGGTCGAGAGCAGCCAGAACTCCGTTATCATCGCCGTTATCGGCTGGACACTGATAGCTTCCTCTCCGAAGCTTCTCTCGATGTGGCAGGCGTACACCGGCGGAGCCTATCTTAATCCCTTCACCGGCTGCTTCGACGTACACGTTCCCGACAAGGGCGGTCCCGCCGTTATGGAAATAATGCTCGACAGGTCGAGCTTCATCGACGTTCTTGACAGCGGCAACCAGAAGCGCTACGGCGAGATGGACGTTAAGGCGAAGGACGCCGCGCTCAAGAGGGTCATAAAGGAAAACGACCTTTTTGAGGATACTACGATGAAGGATCTGAACGAGATGCCCTTCATAAAGAAGGACTTTTTGAAATACTACAAGCAGAATATCAAGAAGTATCTCGACGAGGATCCTGATTATCAGCGCATTCAGGCAAATATAGACCAGTACAAGACCGAGATACCCCAGCTCCGCGACGAACTCGAGCAGGTGCAGAAGGTCAAAGAGATGGCGCA
>ONTN01000125.1 GCA_900320765.1 uncultured Eubacteriales bacterium | reverse complement strand
AGGGGGCAGCTCTCTAATTTCAAAAGGTTAATCTCAAGAGCCGCTAACTTCGCGAGCACCTCGTAAAGAGCGCCGGGACGGTGATCGAGCGCAAGAATAACGCTGATCCGGTTAGCGCCGGGATATACCTTGGGCTCGCGGGATATAACGATGAAGCGGGTATAGTTGTTATCGCTGTTCTGAACGTTTATGGGCAGAGCCTCAAGGCCGTACAGCTTCGCGCACTCGGAGGACGCGATAGCGGCTATGTCGTTTCGCTCGCTCGAGGCGACGAAGCTTGACGCCATCGCGGTATTCTCGTCGGCCACGACCTTTACCCCGTCGCCGAGGGATTTAAGAAAAACGCTGCATTGGCCGAGTGCCTGCTCATGGGAATGGATCTCCTTTATATCAGAGAGCTTCGTTCCCGGCTTAACGAGAAGGGAGTGCCTTATGCAGAGCCGCTTTGAGCGGATTATCGATACGTTCTTTCGGCGGATGAGGTCGTAGACCGCGCGGACGGAACCGTTCGCGCTGTTTTCGATGGGCAGGACTCCGTATTCGCAGAGCCCGGACTCAACCGCGTTGAAAACCGCCTCGAAGGTCTTAAAGAAGATGAGGCTTCCGCGCGGGAAAATGTGATCTGCCGCCATTTGTGAGTACGCGCCCTCAACGCCCTGTACGGCGACGGTGCCGGAGGTTGGGAAAAGCTCGTCCGCTCCGGAAAGGGAGGCCTCCACCTTTTCACGCACCTTTGAGGGAGCGGAGCTCAGTCCCTCCTGATAAGAGCGGGAGAGCTCGAAAAGCGTGGTGTAAAGCCTGTGGGAATATGGGGCGAGCTCGCCGGACTTTTCGAGAACGCCCGCCATGATCTCCCTCTCTCTCGTCTTATTAAGAACGGGGAGGGAGTTTGCCGCCTTGTATTCGGCGACCTCTTTCGCAAGCTCCATTCGCTCAAGAAATGCCGAGAGCAGAGCCTCGTCCGCAGAGTCGATTCTTTCTCTTATCTCAGAAAGCTCCATCCTGCTTTTCCTCCAGTATTATATCAAGTATAACGGCCGCTGTCACGGCCTCGATTACGGGTACAGCGCGAAGAGCTATGCATGGATCGTGTCTGCCCGTTATTGTGAGCTCTGTATTCTCAAAGGTCGAGAGGTCGACCGTCCGCTGCCTCTGTCCGATAGACGGAGTTGGCTTAATTGCGGCGCGAAATACGATCGGCATACCGCTCGTTATCCCGCCCAAAATCCCGCCGGCGTCGTTTTTCTCCGTCTTTACAGTCCCGTTATCGTAGACAAAGGGGTCGTTATTTACGCTGCCCCTGACCTTTGCCGAGGCGAAGCCTGCCCCGAATTCCACGCCCTTTACGGCGGGAACGCCGAAGAGGGCGGCGGCAAGGCGGTTCTCGATCCCGTCGAACATAGGCGAGCCGAGCCCTGCGGGCACTCCGACGGCGGCGCACTCGATTATTCCGCCGACAGAGTCAAGATCTGCCTTAGCGGCAAGAATCTCGCTTTCCATCGCTGACGCGGCCTCATCGGAGATGGCCGGGATCGGCTTTGCGGCGACGGAGTCAAAGAGCTCCTTATCGGGATAGAGAGGGAAGGAGGCGTCCTCTGCTGAGCCGACGCTTTTCAGGTGAGCTCCGATGAAAATACCGCGCCTTTCAAGAATCTGCTTCGCTATACCGCCGATAACGCAGATCGGCGCCGTGAGCCTTCCGGAGAAATGCCCGCCTCCGCGCATATCGACGCTGTCCCCGTATCTAAGGCGGGCGGTGTAGTCCGCGTGAGAGGGGCGGGGCTTGGCTATAAGCTCTTTGTAATCAGCCGAGTGCTGATCGGAGTTTTCGATAACGGCGCAGAGCGGGGAGCCGCTTGTCATGCCGTCCTCAAGGCCGGAGAGAAACACAGGCCTGTCCTTCTCGCTCCTCGCCGTCGATAGGGGGGAAGCTCCCGGCCTTCTGCGGCACATAAACCTGTAAAGCTCCTCCTCGTCGATATGCTCCCCGGCGGGGAGCCCGTCGGCGGTAACGCCTATGGCGCGGCCGTGCGAGGCGCCGAAAATCTGTATTTTTAAGGCTCTTCCAAATTCAGACGACATTGGCGATACCTCCAAGCTTTCTGAAATCATCCCAGAATCCGGGATAGGATTTGTTCACTGCCTCGGCTCCGCATATCACCGTTTCGCCCGAGGCGTACGCCGCGGCGACAGCGGCCGCCATAGCGATCCTGTGGTCTCCCGAGGAGCTGACTGTACCACCTCGAAGCCCCGTGCCACAGACCGTCAGCCCGTCCGCAGTCTCCTCGGCCCGTCCGCCGAGAGCCTCGAGCATTTTGCGCACGCTTTTTATGCGGTCGGACTCCTTCAGCCTGAGCCGGTAGGCGTCGGTGAATACAGTTTTCCCGCAGGAGTATGCCGCCGCGGCGGCGAGAGCGGGAAGCGAATCGGGGGTGTCGGCGAGGGAGACTGTGGCTCCGCCGCGCCTTATATCCCGAAGCTGATTTAAAATGACCCTGTCCCCCTGCGGTGACTTCGGGTCAAGGCCGGTTACCTCGACCCCTGCCGAGAGGAAGAAGGCGGCGTTCGACCAGTCGCCGTCCGCCTCCGCCTTCTGCGGGGAGACGTACCGCGCTTCCGCGCCAACCGACCAGCGGCTTTCTTCCGCGAGCGGCGTTACTCCGAAGAGAGACATCGCCCGAAGAGTTATATCAACGTATGAGGCCGACTCAAGCGAGGTAGTTAGCCGCACCTCGCCGCCCAGCCGCGTCAGGGGAAGTGCGAGAAGAAGACCCGTTATGTACTGCGAGCTTACGTTTCCGGGAATGGAGACTAAGCCTCCCAGAAACAGCCCCTCGGTCTTGAAGGGAAGCCTGTCTGATGAGAAGCTAACCCCTCCGCTTTCGAGAGCGGAGATAAGCTCCTTTATCGGTCTCTCAGGCAGTCTGCCGCGGCCGGAAAACTCCGCCCTTTCGCATAGGGCGGTGACGACGGGCAGCATAAATCGCAGCGTCGAGCCAGACTCGCTGCATTCTATACTGGCAGAACGGGGCGGAGCCGATACGGGCTCAACGAAAAACGAACCGCCTTTATACTCTATCCCGGCGCCGAGGGCGGAGAGCGCCCTTGCCGTCGCGTTGATATCCTCGCTCACCGCGGGGCAGCTTATCTCCGTTCCCCTGTCGGATAGGGCGGCGCAGATAAGAAGCCTGTGCACGTCGGATTTTGAGGGGATCGCGGGGATAGTGCCCGAGAGCGGATGCGGCGTGACCTTTACGTTCATAAGCCCTCCTTGCCGAGGCGGGCGAGCTCAAGAAGCCCGGCTACGGGCATCGTTTTCAGCGTGCAGCAGCCGATTTTAAGCGGCATTACTACGGTAATTTCCCCGCCCATACGCTTCTTGTCGCCGAGAGCGGCGGAGTAAAGCTCCTCCGGCGCATAGGGAGAGGCGACCGGAAGGCCGTTATTCGAGAGAGCGGCGGCAATAGCCTCGGCCGTGCCGGCCTCGGTTATCCCGAGCCTTTCACCCGCGCGCGCCGCCATAACCATACCCACGCCGACGGCGTGACCGTGGGGGAAGGTATAGCCTGATAGCTTCTCGATAGCGTGGCCCATCGTGTGGCCGAGATTTAAAAAACGTCTGTCGCCGGTATCGAATTCATCGCGCTCAACGTAGTCTCCCTTAATCCTTACGCAGCGGGCGACGAGCCCGGGAAGACGCGATCTGTCAAGCCTTGAAAAGCTCTCGAAAAGCCCGGAATCGGTCAGAACTCCGTATTTAATGCTCTCCGCGCAGCCGTCGGCGAACACCTCGAGCGGAAGCGTGTCGAACGTATCCGTATCGCAGATAACCCTAACGGGCTGGGCGAAAACCCCCGCGAGGTTTTTCCCTGCCGCGAGATCGACGGCGGTTTTCCCGCCGACGGAGGAATCGACGGCGGCGAGCAGGGTGGTGGGGATCTGAGCGAAGGGTATGCCGCGCTGATAAACCGAGGCGGCAAAGCCGGCCATATCCCCGGTAACTCCGCCGCCGAGCGCGACCACGGCGTCGGCGCGGGTAAGCCCGCCCTCGGCAAGCTCTTCAAGGATCTCGGCTAAAACGCCCATATTTTTCGAGCCCTCTCCGTGCGGAAAAACGACGGAGAAAACGCGAAAACCGGCGCTTTCGAGGCTTATCATCACTCTCTCAAGATAGAGCCCGGCGACATTGTCGTCAGTCACAACGGCAAGGCGTTTGCCCCATAACAGGTCGTAGAGATATTCGCCGCATTTATCAAGTATCCCGCTTCCAATGATAACGTCGTAGGGGC
>ONTN01000042.1 GCA_900320765.1 uncultured Eubacteriales bacterium | reverse complement strand
CTCGCCTCCTCGGCGGCGTTTTTCCATATATTTTTGCCAAATGCGTTCCAACTCTGAGCGGAGAAGGAGCGCAGGAGGCCGGGAGCTCTGCCCTTAGCCGCAAGGGCGGCCTCTATCGCTATCGTGCCGCTGCCGCAGAATGGGTCGGCGAAGTCGCCCCTGCCCCTGTATCCGGCGATATCGACCATAGCCGCCGCCAGCGTCTCGCGCAGAGGGGCGGCGACCTGAGCCGGGCGGTAGCCCCGCTTATGCAGGCCGACGCCTGTCGTATCGAGGAAAAGGCAGACCTCGTTTTTCATTATTGAAAACTGTATCTGATACGTCGCTCCTGTCTCGGGAAGCCACTTCTCGGAATACTTCGCTCCGAGCCTTACGCTGACGGCCTTCTTTATTATCTTCTGGCAGTCCGGTACGGAGTGCAGCTCGGAATCTATGGAATAGCCCTTGACGGGGAAGGCTCCGTCCCGAGGGATAAAGCTCTCCCACTCAAGTCTTTTCGTCCCCTCGAAAAGCTCGTCGAAGGTAAGAGCCTTAAACGAGCCGAGCTCGACAAGTATCCTTTCTGCGAAACGGCTCCTGATATTCGCCCTTGCGACGTCCAAGTCGGTGCCCGTAAAGCGGACGCGGCCGTTTTCGGCCATCACGTCCTTCATTCCCATATGCTTAAGCTCGTTTGCAAGAGGGCCCTCAAGCCCGAAAAGGCAGGGCGCGCACAATCTCATATTCATATAATATCAGCTATCTCCTTCGGTTTTTCCACAATGTACGTCGCGCCGGACTCCTCGAATTCCTCGCGCACTCCGTAACCCCAGAGTATGCCGCATGAGTCGATGCCGAGCGCCTTGGCGCCGTTTATATCGTAATATCTGTCTCCGACCATAAGGCAGCGTGAGGCGTCCTTTACCTCGCCGAGGCGGAGGGCGCGCTTTATGACCTCCTCCTTTGTGCCCCACTTGCCGTTTATATCCGAGCCTGCGGCAAAGAAGAACAGACCGTCAAGCCCGAACGAGCGGAGAATGCGGTTAACAAACGGCTCGGGCTTTGAGGACGCGACGAGGCATTTTACCCCGCGGGCGTTAAGTAGCTCCAAAAGCTCGCGCACCCCTTCGTACACCTCGCACTCCATAATGCCGATATCGTTATAATACACCCTGTACTGCCTCACGGCCTCGGGTATCAGCTTCTCGGGAAGAAGCACGTATTCCCGCAGCGAATAATCGAGCGGAGGGCCCAGAAAAAGGCGCTCAGGCACATCAGGGAAGGGAATGTTCAGCTTATTTAGGGCGTACTTAAACCCGTTTATCACGCCGGGCGCCGTCTCCATAACGGTCCCGTCCATATCGAAAAGCACGGCGTCGTATTTCATTGTCTCACTCTTTCGTAATAAATGCGCTCGCAGTCTTAAGAAGCATCTTTTTCTCGCCCGCGCTGTCGAAGGCAACGGTCACGAGGGCGTCGCCCGGCATAGGCGTAACGCTCTTCACCTCTCCGGCTCCAAAGGATCTGTGCACTATCCTGTCGCCCGGCTTGAGCTCTATAAGCGGCTTTTTCGCTGCAGGGGTGATCGGCTTCGGCACGGCAGGCTTTGCCGCGGGTCTCGATACCGGCTTCGGACTTGAAGCCCGTCTCTCCTGGTAGTAGCCGTATCTCGGTCTCTCGTCGAAGCCAAAGACGTCGTCGCTGTCGTACCGTCCGGAATAGGTCGGGCGCTCCTCGGGCTTATCTATATGCTTCTCCGGTATCTCGTCCACGAAGCGGGAAATCGTGTTGCTCGAGGTCCTGCCGTAAAGCATTCTCTGCTTCGCGGCGGTAAGTATCAAATGGCGCTTTGCTCTCGTGAGGGCGACGTAGCAGAGCCTGCGCTCCTCTTCCATCTCGCTCTCCTCGCCTATAGAGCGTATCGAGGGGAATATACCGTCCTCCATACCAGCGACAAAGACCCACGGAAACTCAAGCCCCTTCGCGGCGTGCATCGTCATCATAATAACGCTGTTATCCTTGTCCTCAAGGCTGTCGAGGTCGGTATAAAGGGCGATCTCGTCGAGGAAGCCTGCGAGGGTCGGCGCCTCTTCGTGCTCCATATAGCTCACGATATTCGACTTGAGCTCCTTGATATTCTCCACCTTTGCGATATTCTCGTCCCCGTCGCCGAGGTAGGCGAGATACCCTGTTTTATCGAGCAGGATATCGTAAAACTCGTCGAGCGGCCTCGAACCGCTCTCGGCGCGAAGCTCAAGGAGGAGCTTCGCAAATTCCATAAGCTTTTTGCTCGACCTTGAAAGCTCGGGAATATGCGCTGAGTCGAGGATTACAGAGAATACTGGCTTTCCCGTCTCCGCGGCCTTTATCCGCAGAGTCTCGAGCGTCGCGGCGCCTATACCCCTCGGCGGCATATTGATTATCCGCATCAGCCTCAGATCGTCCGCCGGATTCTGAACGGCGCAGAGATAGCTCGTCACGTCCTTAATCTCGGCTCTGTCAAAAAAGCGCATACCGCCGATAACTCTGTACGGTATTCCCTGCCGCTTGAAGGCGTATTCCAGCCTGTTCGACTGGGCGTTCATCCTGTAAAGCACGGCAAAATCCCGGAAATTATCCCCGGCGGCTACGGCCTCAAGCACCCTTGCGGCTATGTATGCGGCCTCCTCGTCCTCGTTTCCGGCGACGTACAGTCTCGGCTTCTCACCTTCACCGAGATCCGTCCAGAGGTGCTTTCCCTTTCTGCCCCTGTTGTTTTTGATGACCGAGTTCGCCGCGTCGAGGATATGACCCGTGGAGCGGTAGTTCTGCTCCAGCTTTATCGAGCGGGCGTTTTTATAGTTCTCCTCGAACGACAGAATGTTTTCGATCGTAGCCCCGCGGAATCGGTAAATGCTCTGATCGTCGTCGCCCACCACACAAATGTTCCCGTTCTCCCCTGTCAGAAGGCTTACGAGGCGGTACTGCAATAGGCTTGTATCCTGATACTCGTCCACAAGAACGTATCTGAAATAGCGCCTGTAATAATCGCGCACCTCTTTATTATCGCTCAAGAGCTTTACCGTGAGGTAAATGAGATCGTCAAAATCCACCGCGTCCGCGCTTTTAAGGCGCTTCTGATACTCAACATACGCCGAGGCGGCGATCTTCGCCCTCGCGTCGTAGCTCTTCTGCGCCTCGTCCGCGAAGGTCTCCGGGCTTTGAAGGGAATCCTTCGCCCGGCTCACTATCCCGAGAACGCTCTTTACGGGAAGCACCTTCTCGTCTATTCCGGCGTCCCTCAGAACGCGCTTCATAACGGACTGCGAATCGGATGAATCGTAGATCGTAAAGCTCTTAGTGTAGCCCAAAAGCTCGATATGGCGGCGCAGTATCCGAACGCAGGCGGAGTGGAAGGTCATCGCCCAGATATCCGAGGCGACGTCGCCGAGAGCCCTTTCAAGTCTGACCTTAAGCTCGTCCGCCGCCTTGTTCGTAAAGGTTATCGCGAGTATCCTCCACGGCTCGGCGGGCTCTACGCGGCAAAGAGCTCTCTCCTCCTCCGTCGGCTTTGAGGAGCTCTGCGCCGCAGCCTCAAGGAGAATAAGATCGTCCTCAGTCGCCCACGATGGCACCTCAGACGAATCCGAGCCTCTGCCGTAGCGGATGAGGTTTACTATCCTGTTTATCAGCACCGTGGTCTTTCCGCTCCCGGCTCCCGCGAGCAGGAGAAGCGGCCCCTCGGTCGTGAGAACGGCCTTTCTCTGCATATCGTTGAGAGAGGAAAACTCCTTCTCTATTACCTTTTTTCTCGCGGCTGCATACCGCTTTTCAAATTCTGATTTATCCATTCCGCTTGTACCCCATTTTGATTTGAGGATATCATATCACACTTTTTCGGATTTTTAAAGAGTAATCAAAAAACCGGCAGAGCCCCGAAAACGGGGCTCTGCCGGAAAAATGAAAAAGAGGATAAAATGAAAAAGTCTTCTGTGCTCTGTGATTATTATCTTAAAGCATATTTTTTAAGAAATAAACAGATAAATATTACAAAAGTATTAAATTCAAAAGTTTTTTATTCCGCATAGGTCTCCGGGCAGATTTGCCTTATTTCCGCCTGTATCGCCTTGAGATCCTCGAAGGTCTCCGGTCTTCTGCGCGGGTCGCGCAAAAGCGCGGCGGGGTGGTATATCGCGGTGTAGGTTATGCCGTCCTTAATGAAAAACTTCCCGTGATCCTTCGTTATCTTGAAGTCCGGATCTATAAGTACGGACGCGGCTATCCTGCCGAGGCAGACTATGAGCTTCGGAGAGACGAGCTCTATCTGCTGTCTCAGCCAGTCGATGCAGGCCTCCTCCTCCGCGCGCGAGGGATCGCGGTTCTGCGGCGGGCGGCACTTTACGATGTTCGCGATATAGTAATTTTTCGACCGGTCAAGGTCGATTATCTTGAGCATATCGGTAAGAAGCTGGCCTCCCCTGCCAACAAAGGGCAGACCGGAAAGATCCTCATTCTCCCCCGGCCCCTCGCCGACGAACATAACGGACGCGGTCTTTACCCCGTCGCCGAAGACGACGTTCGTCCTCGTCTCGCAAAGCCCGCAGCGGCGGCATTTTAGGCATTCGGCTCTGAGCTCATCCCAGTTCATTTATATCACCTCTCGGTTATTGTACCACATACGAAGCCGCAATGCTATATTTTTCCTCGTTTTTTGCTCAGCTTTGCGCTAATAATACAGTCAGGCGGGGAAAACGAGCCCCTCAATAAGACCGGTGCCGAAAGGCGAATGGTCAAGGGGTTGCCTGTTCTGGAGACAGGCGGTTTCTCCTTCCGCCTTTAATGCACCCCCGGCTATATGCCGGGGGTGTCAGTTTATTATGCTACCGAGTTTACGACTCCGATGAAGAGAGGCAGCTCGCCCGAAGGATCGAGGATCATATATACGAACGGTCTGTCGAGATATACGTAATATTCTTCTTTTGGCTCTTCGAAGATTGCCGTTGCGTCTTTCATTCCGATTACTGTGACCGCGGCGGCCTTCGTTCCGTCCTTGTCGAGCTCGATATGCGCCTTCTGGAAGATGTCGGACACATATAGATCTGCGTCCTCGGCGATACCCTTAAGATTGGAAGCGAAGGGAACGAAAACGTCTGTCACCCCGAGCTTCTGAAGCGGCTCAATGAGCTTGAAGTAGCTGTCGGTCTTGAACTCGGGCATCATTGTATGAACGTCGCAGCCGAACTTTGCTCCGCTCAGAAGCTTTGATATCTTCTCTCCGGTGAGGCTCTTCAGATAGTCGTCCATCGATACTCCCTCGTCGGGCAGAAGAGCGACGAACCTGTAGCCGTATTGATAGTATTTCATAAAGCCCACGGAGTCTGCGTCGTGCAGATAGCAGCCCTCGGTCCCGCGGAGCATCTGAACGTCCTCTTTTTCTCCGTCCGCCCGGGTGAACGTGCCGTCAAAGGTCCTGTAATATTCTTCGCCCCACCGAAGCTGAAGGGCGAGGGTGTTAACGAGGTACAGCGCGGCCTCCGGATCGACCTCGTCGAGAGTCTTTTTTATCATACCGTAGGTCTTCTCGTAAACCCAGCGGTTCAGTTCGCTGCAGAGCTCGGGGTCAAATTTGCCGCTGAACGCCTCGGCTCCGTAGAAGTCTGCGAGCGCCTGAAGGTACTCGGGATTGCAGTCGAATTTGTTTTCGTCGTTTATCCATATAGAGTCCGCGAGCTGAACCGTATCGCCTCCGCCGTAAAGGCTTTTTCCAAAGTTGTAAAGGTATGCGTTCAATACGTCCGCAGGGACGCCTATCGCCTTCTCAAGCTGTTCGAGCGTCTCGCCTTTCGCTCCGCTCGTCAGCATTCCGAGAGCGTAAAGTATCGAGACCGGTGAGATCACGTTGCTCTGTTCCGCGCCGAGGTTCTCTCTCGCTATCGCCGCGCAGAAGCTGAGTATAGCCTCCCTGTCTGCATCGGTCACCTCTGCAAGCTTGCCGGGCTCAACGCTCTGCGTGAATCCCGCTGTCAGCTCCCTCACGCTGCCCGAGCCGGCGGCGTCGGGTTGCATTGCCTCGTTGAGCAATGAAACGAGCTTCGCGCATTCAGCTCTGGATAGAGATCTCTTCGGGTTGAACTTTCCGTTCTCATCTCCGCTCAGCAAATTGAGACCCTGCATCCACTTTACGGCTTCCTTCGCCCAGGAGCTTATGTCGGAGGAGTCGGGGAACTCCCTGAGCCCGTCCTGATTTGAATAGAGCTTCGCCGCTGCGTAGCGGTAGAATATCGTCGCGGCCTGCTCGCGGGTAAGCGGTGAGTCGGGCGAGAACTTTCCTTTTCCAGTGCCCTTGATTATGCCTTCGACCTTGCCCCAGAGGACAGCGGAGGCGTAGTCGGCCTCCTCAGAAACGTCGGTAAACGGCCACTCATAAAAGTACCAATAGTAGTTTTCCGCGATATCTGAGTATTTTTCATCCGCGTTCAGTCGGAAGAGGGCTGTAATGAATTCGGCGCGTGTCATGCTCTGTTTCGGTTTGAACGTGCCGTCCGCAAAGCCGTCTATCCAGCCGTTTGCGGTGCAGTCGCCCACGAAATAAGCGTACCACGCGTTTTCATCGAGGTCGGAATAGCTCTTTGAATCCGCCGATACGACTGCTCCCGCTGCCGTTACAGCGAGCACGAGAGCGAGCACCAGAGAAATCGCTTTTTTCATTTCTATCTTCCTCCGTTTTTCGTTTATGATTATTAGACTGTTCATTTTACCTTTTGTTCCATTATAACCCGTAATTATTGAAAAATCAAAAAAGCTTGCTAAAACACAAAATCTATTATATAATAGATGTATCTATGCTCAATATATAGGGGAATCTGAAATGGCAAAAAGCAAGAAAACGGCAGATTACGGCAACGAAAGCATAAGCTCGCTCAAGGGAGCGGACAGGGTCAGAAAGCGCCCGGGCGTAATTTTCGGCTCCGACGGGCTCGAGGGCTGCGAGCATTCCGTTTTTGAGATACTTTCAAACTCGATCGACGAGGCGCGCGAGGGGCACGGCTCGGTCATTACTCTGACCCACTACTCTGACGGCTCCATCGAGGTCGAGGATATGGGGCGCGGCTGCCCGGTGGACTGGAACCCCGCCGAGGAGAGGTATAACTGGGAGCTCGTTTTCTGCGAACTTTACGCGGGCGGAAAATATCAGAACGACGGAGGCGGGGATTACGAATACTCCCTCGGTCTGAACGGGCTCGGAAGCTGCGCAACGCAGTACTCCTCTGAGTATATGGACGTTACGGTATGGCGCGACGGAAAGAAATACTCCCTCCATTTTGAAAAGGGCGAGAATGTCGGCGGGCTCAAAAGTGAGGACTTTCCCGGCAAGCGTACCGGCACGCTTATAAAGTGGAAGCCGGACAGCGAGGTTTTTACCGATATAAGCATACCGCGGGAATACTTTGAGGACGTTTTGAAAAAGCAGGCCGTTGTGAACGCGGGCGTGCGCTTCGTTTTCCGCGAGGAGACGGGCAAAAAGTTCGAGACTGCCGAATACGTCTACGAGAACGGTATAATGGACTACGTTACCGAGATAGAGGGCGAGGGCGGCCTTACGGCGCCATATTTCATAGACGGCGAGCGCAAGGGGCGCGACAGGCAGGATATGCCCGACTATAAGCTCAAGCTCTCCGCCGCCTTCTGCTTTTCAAGCAGAGTAAACAGGATCGAATACTATCACAATTCCTCCTGGCTCGAGTACGGCGGCGCCCCCGAGAAAGCGACCCGCTCCGCCTTCGTCTATGCCTTTGACGCATACATCAAGCAGCAGAACAAGTATCAGAAGAATGAGAGCCGCATAAGCTTTCAGGATATTGCCGACTGCCTCATCCTCGTTACGAACTGCTTTTCCACGAGGACGAGCTACGAAAACCAGACCAAAAAGGCTATCACGAACAAATTCATACAGGACGCGATGACGGAGTTCTTCCGCTCGAAGCTCGAGGTTTATTTTATCGAGAACAAGGCCGAGGCCGACAGGGTCGTTGAGCAGGTCCTCGTAAACAAGCGCAGCCGCGAAACGGCAGAGAAGACCCGCCTGAATATGAAGAAGAAGCTCTCCGGCAGCATCGACATATCGAACCGCGTTCAAAAATTCGTGGACTGCCGCACGAAGGACGTTGAGCGGCGCGAGCTCTACATCGTCGAGGGTGATTCCGCTCTCGGCGCCTGCAAGCAGTCGAGAGACGCGGAGTTCCAGGGCATAATGCCCGTGAGAGGCAAGATACTAAACTGCCTCAAGGCGGACTACGTCAGGATATTCAAAAGCGAGATAATAACTGATCTCATTAAAGTCCTCGGCTGCGGAGTGGACGTTAAGACGAAGCACAAGACGGATCTGAACGCCTTTGACCTCGACGCTCTCAGATGGAGCAAGGTCATAATCTGCACCGACGCCGATTACGACGGATACCAGATCAGAACGCTGATACTTACGATGATATACAGGCTCACCCCGGCTCTCATCGACGCGGGCAAGGTGTTCATCGCCGAGACTCCGCTTTTTGAGATCAATCAGGGCGACAAGACATGGTTTGCTTACACGGAAAAAGAAAAGGCCGACATTATTGCCGGGCTGAAGAGCGGAAAATACACCGTTCAGCGCTCGAAGGGACTCGGTGAAAACGACCCCGATATGATGTGGATGACGACGATGAATCCCGAGACAAGGCGGCTTATTAAGGTTATGCCCTCGGACGCGGAGCGCACCGCAGAGGTCTTTGATCTTCTCTTGGGCGATAACCTGCAGGGGCGCAAGGAGCACATAGCCACTGACGGATATAAATACCTCGATCTCGCCGATATAAGCTGAACAAAGGGACGGTCATAATTATGCCGAGAAAAAGAAAGGACGCCGAGGCGCCCGAACAGAATAAAAACAATCCCAACGTGATGGGGCTCAGGGCGGAGATAATGGATCAGCCCATAGTCGAAACGCTTGAGGAAAACTATATGCCCTACGCGATGAGCGTCATCGTATCCCGTGCAATACCCGAGATCGACGGCTTCAAGCCCGCCCACAGGAAGCTTCTATATACGATGTATAAGATGGGGCTTCTTACCGGAGGGCGGACAAAATCGGCGAACATAGTGGGTCAGACGATGCGCCTTAACCCGCACGGCGACGCGGCGATTTACGAGACGATGGTCCGCCTCAGCCGCGGCTACGCCGCCCTGCTCACGCCCTTCGTCGATTCAAAGGGCAACTTCGGAAAGGTCTTCTCCCGCGATATGAGCTACGCCGCCTCGCGATACACCGAGGCGAAGCTCGCCCCGATAGCCTCCGAGCTGTTCCGCGAGATAAACTCTGACACGGTGGATTTTGTTGATAACTACGATTCCACGACGAAGGAGCCCACACTTCTGCCAACCACCTTCCCGAACGTGCTCGTAAGCGCGAACACGGGCATAGCCGTCGGTATGGCTTCGAATATCTGCTCCTTCAACCTTGAGGAGGTCTGCCGCACGGAGATAGCCTATCTCGCCGATCCCG
>ONTN01000124.1 GCA_900320765.1 uncultured Eubacteriales bacterium | reverse complement strand
ACCGGTTCATTCTGTCGAAGGTGAGAGCCCATTTCTGAAGCTTTTCTTCGGTGTTGCGCTTGCAGTCCGGCAAGCGTTCGGCTATTTTGGCGTCGAGCCATTCGGCGAGCTTATAGGCTTTGTGCTCGTGATCGAAAGACTTCTTTTTCCTTTTCCTCTCCTCGTCCGGCACGCCGGAGGCGGGTTCGGACAAAAAAGTATCTTCCTTACCTAACCTAACCTTACCTAACCTAACCTCAGTTTCCAATTTGGATACATTTTGTATACATTCTGTATCAAAGAGCACATAAGACCCCGTTTCATCGAGCGTCAAGCTCTGCATTTCGGCTAAGTACTTCGTCCTGTGATATCGGTCTTTCTGAACGAGATTGTTCTGTTTCCAGTCGCGAATTACACACACTCCCGTTTGAAAAGGGATTATAAACTTTTTTTCGGCGAGCAGCTTCAGATCATCAACTGAACAATTCGTCATAGTTGTAATTTTCTTTGGGCTTGCAACAAAACCATCGTCGTCCGCCCTCATTCCCAGGTGAAAATACAGGGCTTGAGAGCTTGAAGGAAGCTCAAGAAAAGCGTCCGTATCAACAACGGATAGTGAAAACATTCGTCGTTGTGCCATTATTTACCCTCCGTTTTAGGGTAGTTTTCCGCGCCCCTTTGTGATATAATTTGCCCGGAGCTTGAGGCCTCCCGCCCGCTCCGTTCTTCTGCCGTCGTCGGTGTTGCAGCACCGGCGGCGGCTCTTTTTGTCCCGTTCATATTACCGCGCCCCTTTCCGCCTGACGCCTGACCCACTCCTCAAGGCCGGAGCGGGAGATCAGCGTCCTCGTTCCCAGCTTGAAGCAGGGAAAGCCCTCACAGCGCATAAGCCGGTACACGGACGGACGGGAAAGCCCCAAAAGCTCAGCCGCCTCGGCTACGGACAGGGCTATCTTATCATTCGCCGTCTTTGCCATTCTCCGCCTCCTTCGCCTTGAGCGCTTCCGCCTTTTTGAGCCAATAGCGCCTGTTTGCCTCCCGCACCTTATCGGGGTTCTTTGCCCTCCATTCACGGTGATAACGGCTCTGCTCCCGCCTTGCAAGTTCCTCTAATTCGCCCATTTTTGTCCTCCTAAATTATTTTTATCTTTCGCTTGACTTTCTGTACCATCAATATTATACTTGGTACAGAGATAAAGATCAAGGCAAACGTACCGGGAAAAATAAAATGGTACAAAATATTCAAACTCTATGGAGGCAGTATATGGACGGGTACGAATTGGGGCAAAGGATCGCCGACTTACGCAAAGGAGAGGGGGAGAGCCAAGAGCAGCTTGCGGCGAGCCTGGGAGAAGTCCGTGAAACGGTGAAGCATTGGGAAAACGGCACGCGACAGCTCAAGGCGGAGGCAATAGTAAAGCTGGCAAGTCATTTCAATGTTTCTTCCGACTATCTCCTCGGTTTACGCGAGGGCAAAAGCACGGATATGACCGTTCAGGGCGTTGCAGATTTTACCGGGCTGAGCGAAGAGGCTGTTAAAAATCTTGAAAAGACAAAAAAAGATCCCGAAAGACTATTTCTTATTCCCCAGTTTGACAAATTACTAACCTGCAGCAGAATGCCCGAAGTTTTGCGATTGATGAGTGTTTTGGAAGAAAAAATAATTTTTGCAAAAGGAATAAGAAGTTCTTTACCTGTTGAAGAACTGTTACCTTCAATTGTTGAACCATTGGATGGCCGTGTTTATGCAAGGCAACGCATTGAGTGCCAAAATAACGTTGACTACGTTGCTTACCGCGTTTCAAAGGAGTTTAACGAATTGATTGAAACGGTTTTCGGAGTTCAGAAGATGGTTGATATTCTAAACGAGGACGTGAAGAGACTAAAGGAGGCCTGCGCCAATGCCGAAGAATAACCGACGCGCACAGGGGACGGGCTCGATCTACAAGCGGACGGTAACGCGGAGCGGGAGAGAGTACACCTATTGGGTACGATCCGGGGAGCGGGCGGCAAGTCCGCAAGAGCTTCACCGGCAAGACACAGAAGGAAGTCCGCGAGGCTATGCAGGCCGCCGCCGTTGAGGTGCAGGAGGGGACGTTCTTCGAGCCGTCAAAGCTGACCGTGGCGCAATGGTTTGAAACGTGGCTCTCGGAGTATTGCGGGGACAAGAAGTATCTGACTGTTAAGCAATACCGCTCTATGTACGAGACGCACATCAAGCCCGCTCTCGGAGCCGTGAAGCTCTCGAAGCTGACGCCGCCGCAGGTGCAGGGCTTTTATAACGAGCTGGGGCGTACAGGCCGCACCGTGACGAAGCGAGACCGGAAGGGCAACGTAACAACGGAGCGGGCGCCGCTCTCGGCAAAGACCGTTAAGAATATCCACGGGATAATGTCAAAGTCCTTTGATACGGCAATGCGGCAGGGGCTTATAAAGCGCAATCCTGCGGAGCTTGCCACCGTGCCGAAGGTGGAGAAGAAAGAGGTTTGCCCGCTCACCGAAGAGCAGATAAAGGCGTTTATGGCGGCCTGCGACGGCGACGAGTACGGGCGTATATTCAAGCTCATAATTTTCACCGGCTTGCGGGAGGGCGAGGCTATCGGCCTGACTTGGGACTGCGTAAACTTTGAGAGCGGGACGATGAAGATATCAAAGCAGCTCCAAAAGCGTCCGGAGCGGGACGGGGGCTATACCTTCGCGCCGCTGAAGAACGATAAAACGCGCGTTCTGACCGTGGCGCCCTTCGTTATGCAGCTTCTGAGGGAGCAGCGAAGCAGACAGGCGGAGGAGCGCCTTGCCGCCGGTGAAGGCTGGCAGGGCTGGCAGAACGAAAAAGAGCGGGATACGGCGCTTGTATTCACAAAGCCGGACGGAATACACGTTGACGCCACCGTCCTGTATAAGCACTACAAGCGCATTGCGGAGAGCATAGGAGCGCCGGAAAGCCGGGTACACGATCTCCGGCACACCTTCGCGGTGCTCTCCCTCCAAAACGGGGACGACGTGAAAACGGTGCAGGGCAATTTAGGCCACGCAACCGCCGCCTTCACCCTCGACGTTTACGGCCACGTCTCGGAGCGAATGAGGGAGGACAGCGCCGCGAGAATGCAAAGCTATATCGAAAATTTGGCATAAGAAAAGCCCTCGGAGTTTTAGCTCTCCGGGGGCTGAAAATTATCTCTAAGCTGAAAACTAAGCTGAAAACGCAAAAAGGCATTTGCGGCATAATAACTTATAAACACAAAATTGTGGCAAAAACAAAATAAATGCCCTGATTTCAAAACAAAATCAGGGCAATAATCTGGCGCGGAAGGAGGGATTTGAACCCTCGCGCGGCTTTAGACCGCCTACTCCCTTAGCAGGGGAGCCCCTTCGGCCTCTTGGGTACTTCCGCATACGTTATTATGTTTTCACTCTCTCCCCCAAAAAAGCCGAGCTTCTTCGGCGCTTTTGGCGGAGAGAGTGGGATTCGAACCCACGGACGGTTGCCCGCCGACGGTTTTCAAGACCGCTCCGTTATGACCACTTCGGTATCTCTCCAAATAATGCTCAATTATATTATCACAGCGGAGCCCGTTTGTCAAGGCGGAGCACCTAAAAATTACTGATTGCGCTCCACGGCTCTGCGCCTGATGATTACGGAAACGAGGGCGGCGGCGATGAGCAGGAGGCTTATCCATTGAGACGTGTAGAGGAAGAGAAAGCGGCCGCGGTACTCGTCCCAGCGCAGAAACTCAAGCCCAAAGCGGACGACGCCGTAAGCCATGAAGTATGCCTCGACCGTATATTTCGTCCCGCGCTTGCGCTGGAAAAGGTATATGCCGCCCGAGATGAGAAACAGCAGCGCCGCCTCCAAGAGCTGAACGGGGAAGAGGGAGATCCCGGCGGGAGCGGACGAGCCCTCGGGGAAGGTGACGGCGAGAGGGCCGGAGTACGGCACGCCGAAGCAGCAGCCGGCGAGAAAGCAGCCTATACGCCCGAAGCCGTGAGCAAAGGGGACGAGGAACACGACCTCGCGGAAGTATCTCCACGTGTCGATCTTATTCAGCTTTCCAGCAATGAGGACGGCGACGGCGGCGAGGATAATGCCCCCGTAGAAGACGAAGCCGGCGCTCAGAACGTAGGATAAATACGCGGGCTCGGAGAGACGCGACCAGTCGATTTCATTGAACGATACGATGAGATAGAGAAGCTTCGCGCCCAAAAAGCCGAAGAATACGCCGATCGTCTCGAGTATGATGAAGTCGTTTATATCGAGGCCGCGCCTTTTTATGTGAAGTCCGCCGATCAGCGAGGCGAGGACTATACCTAGCATAATGGCCGTGCCGTAACCCGGAAGCTCGAGGCCGAATATATTTAAATGAACGTGCATGAAAATCACCCATAAAAAAGGGGCCTGCTTCTAACAGGCCCCGAGTTTTTGCTCTTTTAATCCTTCGATTACTGGAGCTGGCTGATGATGGACTGAGCGGCTGCATAGCAGGCGATGACCCAGATAACCATGTAAGCGCAGTAAACAGTACCAACTATGGATACGATCATACCGGCGGTAGCGAGACCCTTATTCTGGCTGGGATCCTTCCTGGCCTTGGCGCCGAGAACGATGCCGACGATGCAGAGAACGAGACCGAGGATTGCCCAGATAACGCTCTTGCTGGCAAGAAAAGCGGGAAGTACGATGCCGACGATACCGAGAACTAAAGATACGATTGCCATTTTTTTATCCTCCTATAGTTTTTTGCGTTTAAACGCAACTTCAGTATATCAAAGCAAAATCAGCCTGTCAACAACATTAATTCACAAATTGTTCATTTTTCATCAAATGGGCATCACTCGCGGGTTTATCCTTGAATTTCTCGTGGATTTGAGTTAGAATTAATTTACCTGATTTACAAAGGAGACTTGCAGATGATAAAGCGAGAGGTTTGCGAGCGCGTACTGCGCCGCGCCGCGAGCACGGGAGCGGATTTTGCCGAGCTTTTCAGGGAGAATACGGTAAATCACTCCGTGCACATGATCGACTCAAAGGTCGACGCCGTGACCGACTCCGTAGTTGCCGGGGCCGGCATCCGCGTTTTCAAGGGGCTTCGGAGCGTGACCGCGTCCACCGTTGACACCTCGGAGGCGGGGCTTATGCGCTGCGCCGACGCGGCGGCCGCCGCCCTCGGAGAGGGAACGGCGCAGATAGACATCGTCCTCACGGAGAGGCTTTTCGGGGATATTCACCCAGTTAAGATAGTCCCTTCCACCGTGCCTAATATGAGGAAGATCGAGATACTCAAGGAGGGCTATTTTGCCGCGAAGGACTACGATACCTCGATTACTCAGGTGAGCGGAACGCTTATGGACGCCGACCACAATATCCTGATTGCGAATTCTGAGGGGCTTTACACTCAGGACAGGCAGATACGCACCCGCATGTACCTGACTGCGATTGCGGAGAAGGACGGGGAGACGCAGACGGGAAGCTGCAACCCGGGCAGAAGAATGGGCCTTGAGGTATTCGGCTCTGTTATCGACCCCCGCGAGGTCGGAATAAAGGCGGCGAAGCAGGCCGTAGTTATGGCGTCCGCGGGTTACTGCCCGGCGGGAGTTATGCCCGTAGCTATCGGCAACGGCTTCGGCGGCGTTATATTCCACGAGGCCTGCGGCCACAGCCTCGAGGCGACGAGCGTCGCCTACGGTATGAGCGAGTTTACCGGCAAGCTCGGCGAGGTCATAGCAAACGAGAAGGTCACCGCGATAGACGACGGTACGATACCGAACGCATGGGGCTCGATAAATATAGACGACGAGGGTACGCCCGCGCAGAAGAACGTGCTAATCGAGAAGGGCGTTCTCAAGGGCTATATGATAGACAAGATGGGCGGACGCAGGATGAATATGGAGCCAACAGGCTCCGCCCGCCGCGAGAGCTACGCTTACGCCACCACCTCCCGCATGACGAACACCTACATCGCCGCAGGGGATGATAAGAACGAGGATATCATCGCCTCGATCGAGTACGGCCTTTACGCAAAGGAGATGGGCGGCGGCAGCGTCAACCCAGCCACCGGAGAGTTCAACTTCGCCGTCTCCGAGGGATATATGATAAGGAACGGAAAAATCTGCGAGCCGGTGCGCGGCGCGAGCCTTGTCGGACGCGGCAGCGAGGTCATAAAGATTTCCGAGCCAGACGCGGTCGGCCCTCACCTTCAGAAGCTCTTCGACATGGTGCAGGGTATTCAATACGGTGTTTTGGAAGACACCCACGGTTGGTGTCACGAGGTTCCGCTCTGAGCGCATGGGTCGAGCGCGAGGCCGACGAGGCC
>ONTN01000134.1 GCA_900320765.1 uncultured Eubacteriales bacterium | reverse complement strand
GCCGCCGAAGGCGTTCATCATCTCCTGGCTCATCTCCTCGAGGTTTTCCTCGCTGATGCCCATACGGTTCATTATATCCTGAACGGGCTTGATATTCAGCTCCCGGGCGCACTTAAGGCAGAGCCCCTCCTGCGTCTGAGCCCCGTTTTCTATCTTCGTTATAAATATCACCGCTACGTTCTCTTTGCAGCGGGAGCACATTACAGGCTGCATTGTATCTCCTTTCCTATCGCGCTAAGTGGTCAGATTTTCAAAAGATTCGCTATCAGGTTATTCTCCATCAGTCTCTTCATTATCCATGTGTTTTCAACTATCTCGGACCCGATCAGAACTCCGAGATAGCGGCAGACGCAGCATATTACGATAACGATGGCAATACCCTTTGCCGCGCCTAGTATTCCGCCGAGTATGTGGTTTATATTCTCAAGCCCCGGCAGGCCGAACACAAGGTCGAGCATATTGCCTATCGCGGCAAAAATTATCATTATCAGCGCGAAGGCTATAACGAATACCGCGATGAAGCTCAGCTTCTCGCAAATCTTCTGCGTAAGCGAGGTGTTCATCCTCGAGCTCACCGTATCCGTGACCTTGGATACCTCGGTCGCAATGCCGTCCGCGATCCTGTCGTCAAGTCCGAGCTCCTTCAGTATCGAGTAGGAGACCTTATAGGCGCTCTTTGTATCCTCCGCCTTGACCGGCTCTGTCGGAACGTAATCGCTCTCCTCAGCGTCTGCGTTGCCTCCGTAGCTTAGTATCTTCGCCTCGGTGCTGTCGACGATGCCGGAAACGAAGGGCTCAAGCACTCCGACAAATTCGCCCGAGAACGTAACCGCGAGCAGATTTGCCCCGTATATCGCCACGACAAGCGAGACTATTCCTATCACGCTTGCTATTATGCCCTTTCTGAAGCCCCTGTAGGCCGCAAGCACGATGATGCCGACGAGCACAACGTCCATAATGATGCTGATAGCCATAATAACTCCTCCTTATCTTATGAAAAAGCTTCACTTGCCGAGCTCGATAAGCTCTGTTGAATACGGTCCGACGGCAAGCAGATTATCGTCGTCCCTGAACGTCACTATCTCTGTTCCTGCGGGCGGGGCAAAGCTCTCCTTCGGCTCAAGTCTGTATGAAAAGACCTCTATCTTTCCCGGGCTCAGAACGGCGGCCGCTCTCTCGCCCATCTCAAACCACGATATATCCTCATCCGTCTCCATTCTTGCGATGACCGATCCGTCGTTTTCGAGCGTCACGATCTCGTGACTGCCGCCGACGCGGTATTCTCCGGTCACCACGGCTGTTATATCCTTTTTGATCGAGTAATTGGCGAGGTGCCTGCCCTGAAAGCTGTACTCAGCGCGAACGTAGAGATTCTTATCGAGGAATATCACCTTCTCCTCGGTAACGGCGACGTAGCCAGAGTCGTTTGCGGCTACGTCGAGGATAAGCTCCTTGCAGGTGTAAGACGCCTTTGGTTCCTCCTCCGTCACCTTATAGAGCTTCAGCTCGCTCTCGCCCGAGCCGAAGGACAGCACGGCGACGTCGGTCGAGCCGTTCACCTCAGCGGCGTAAACGTATTTCGAGCCCGAATATACCTTGTAAAGCGCGCGTCCGTTGGGGTTATAGACCGTAACCGTACCGCCGTAGCCCGTCTCCTCGGCGCAAAGTGCGAGATAGCCCTTAGCGTTTATCGAGACGTTTATTATCCGCCCCTCGGCGGAGGCCTTATACGTCAGCCCGTTCTCCGTTATCGCGTAAACGTCCGATCCGCGCAGATCCCACGCTGCGGCGTAGTCCCCGCCGGCGGCGATTTCCGGCTTCTTGAAGCTGAGTAGAGCGGAGTACGTCTTATCCCCCTGCTCATTCCACACCGTGAGCTCCGTGGAGTTAAGAACTGCGAAGCCGCGGCCTACCGCGGCGTAGGCCGAGGTGCCGGGATGCTCATAGTAATAATTCTCAGCAGGGGCGCCTCTCAGCGCCTTTAGCGTTCCGCCGATGCCCCCGTTAATTATCAGTATCGCGGCGAGGGCGATAAGTATGACGGCGGCGGCAATAAGAAGCAGAAGCCGTTTTCCCGATCTTCTCTTTTTCTTTCTCTCTTCCATTTACGTTTCACATCCGTCCTGCGGATAGTATAGCATTTATCTAAACTAAAAAAAGAAAATAAACTGTTAATTCTTCATCATTTCCCCGACGGCTCCGCCGTACCATGTCCGGGTAAGATACAGCCCCTGTGGGGGCACGGTCGGGCCGGTCATTCGCCGGTCTCCGGCTTCCAAAAGGCGCGGAATATCATCGGGGTCTATCTTTCCCTCAGAGCAGTACAGCACGGTGCCCATTATTGCCCGCACCATATTATAGAGAAATCCGTCGGCGCATACGCGAAGCTCAACCGTGTTCTCCTTCTCTTCTATCTCGCACCAATGGACCGTTCTCACCGTCGTTTTCGTCTCGGTACCCACGGAACGCACCGCGGCAAAGTCGTGAGTCCCCACAAACATCGCCTGTTTTTCATAAAGGGATCGCGTATCCTTCCCGGTATCAGCTTATACGTATACTCCTTCTGTATGCACGAGAGGATCGCGTTGAAGTCCTCCGGCGCGTCGATGGCGGCGATAACGGATATATCGTCCGGCAGAAGTGAGTTTACTGCGTAAGGAAGCCGCTCGCAGGGTATCCGCGTTTCGCTTTTAAAGTTGGCGCAGTAAGATAGAGCGTGAACTCCGGCATCAGTTCTGCCGCAGCCCGTGAGCTTTACCCTCTCGCCCGTCAGCTTTGAAAGAGCGTCCTCCATCGTTCCGGCAACGGTGCGCTCCGTCTTCTGCACCTGCCAGCCGTGGTATTCAGTTCCGTCGTATTTAAGCTTCAACGCAATGTTTCTCATTGTTTCTCCCGATCAGATCCCGAGGCTTTTCAGAGTTATAACCGAGCCCAGCAGGACTATGCCGAGCCCGATCGCGATGAAATCGCCCGCCTTCATCTTAAGCACCTTGAGCTTCGTTCTGCCCTCGCCGCCGTGATAGCAGCGGGCCTCCATCGCCGTTGCAAGCTCGTCTGCCCGGCGGAAGCTCGATATGAAGAGCGGCACGAGGATGGGCAGCATAGCCTTCGCCTTTGCGATTATCCCGCCGGTATCAAACTGGGCGCCGCGCGACTTCTGCGCGTTCATTATCTTCTGCGTCTCCTCGATAAGGGTGGGGATAAAGCGAAGCGCGATTGACATCATCATACTGAGCTCGTGCACGGGTACGTGGATGAGCTTCAAGGGCTTCAAAAGCCCCTCAAGGCCGTCTGTCAGCATTATCGGCGAGGTGGTGTATGTCAGCATAAGGCTTCCGAGGACGAGGAGGACTATCCTCGCCACCATAAAGAAGGCCGTTTCAAGACCCTCAAGCGTGACGGTGATGATCCAGAATTTTAAAAGCACCGTCTCCCCCGGAGTATAGAATATGTTCAGCACCGCCGTTATTATGATGATAACGATCAGCGGCCTGAGACCCTTAAAGAGAGACTTGAGCCTTATTTTTGAAATAATTACGGCGCAGCACAGGGCAAAAAACACTATTCCGTAGCAGATCCAGCCCGATGCCACGAAGAGGGCGACGATGTAGATTACGACTAAAAGTATCTTAGTCCTCGGGTCAAGCCTGTGTATCGGCGTGTTGCCCGGGAAATACTGGCCGAGCGTTATATCCTTAAGCACCTGCGCCACCGCCCTTCCCGGCTGCGATAGCGTCTGCGAGGGCGTCCACCGTATATACGGTTCCCTCAATTTCCACCCCGCCCTCGCGCAGCCTGCGCGCAATAAGCGAGGCTGTCGGAACGGAAAGGCCGATGCTTTCAAGAAGCTCGTCCTTGGAAAACACCTCCGACGGGCTGCCCTCAAGCGCCACCTCGCCCCGGGAGAGGACGATCATCCTGTCAGCGTACTTCGCCGCGTCGTCCATGCTGTGAGTGACTATTACGAGAGAGGCTCCCGTCTTTCTGTGATACGCGAGGAGATTTTCCATTATCTCCTCCCTGCCTGCCGGGTCAAGTCCGGCCATCGGCTCATCTAAAACGAGGATCTCGGGCCGCATCGCAATAACTCCGGCTATGGCTATTCTCCTCTTCTGTCCGCCGGAGAGCTCGAAGGGCGAGGCCTCGAAAAGCTCTTCTCCGATACCGACGAAGCCTGCGGCCATTTTCACCCGTTCGTCGATCTCTTTATCGGAAAGCCCCTGATTCTTCGGGCCGAAGGCGATATCCTTGTAGACGGTCTCCTCAAAAAGCTGATACTCGGGGTACTGAAATACGAGGCCGACCTTGCTTCGGGCGGCTTTCAGGTTCTCCTTTGAGGAATTTATATCCTTCCCCTCCAGGATCACCCTGCCCTGCGAGGGCTTAATAAGCCCGTTTAAGTGCTGGATAAGCGTTGATTTACCGCTGCCTGTGTGGCCAATGATGGCGGCGACCTCGTTCGGGTATATATCGACGTTAATATCCTTAAGGGCTGTAAGCTCAAAGGGCGTGCCCTTGGAATAGACGTGAGTGAGCTCCTTGACTGAGAGGATCGGATCGGAAGCTGCTCTCGTTTTCTCGGGCTCGGGGGCCGTAATGTGTGACCCGGATAGGGATTTAATAAGCTCTTCGGCGCATTCGGATACTGTTATCGCCTCGGCGTTCAGCGAAAAGCCGCGTCCGTTAAGCTTGTATATAAGCTTAACCGTATCCGGCAAGGTGAGCCCGAGGGCGCGGATCTCGTCCGTTCTTTTGAACAGCTGCCTCGGCTTGCCCTGGAGGGCTATCCTGCCGTCGTCCATTACTATTACGTTATCCGCCTCGACTGCCTCTTCCATATGGTGGGTTATCAAAATGACCGTCACGCCCTCAGAGCGCAGTCTCTTGATTATATCCATAACGTCGCGGCGGCCGCGGGGGTCGAGCATGGCGGTGGACTCATCGAAAACGACGCATTTGGGGCGCATCGCGAGAACGCCGGCTATCGCCACGCGCTGCTTCTGTCCGCCGGATAGAAGGTGCGGCGCATGCTCGCGAAAATCGTACATTCCAACGGTCTTAAGCGCCTCATCGACCCGAGCCCTGATCTCATCCGTGGGGATACCGAGGTTTTCCGGTGCGAAGGCTACGTCCTCTTCTACCACGTTTGAAACGATCTGGTTATCTGGATTTTGGAATACCATACCGACCCTGCGCCTGATATCAAGCGTAAGCTCCTCGTCGGCCGTATCCATTCCGAAGGCGTACACTTTTCCGCCCTTAGGCAGTAAAAGAGCGTTCATATGCCTTGCGAGGGTGGATTTGCCGCTTCCGTTATGCCCGAGGATAACCGTATATTTCCCCGATTCCACGCTGACGGTAACGCCCTCGAGAGCGTTTTTCGGCGCTTTGCCCTCGTCGGGCGGATAGTAATAAGTAAGGTCTTCAGTTTTTATCGCAAATTCAGTCATCTGTTATTTGATCCAATCGGCAAAAGATTATCAAAACTCCATCCTGCAGGCGGCTCCGCACGGCAGGCAGAGTCCCGTGCTCGTTACCGGCAGGCCGAGCTCGTCGGCGCGTGCCTTGCCCCCGAATTTCGGCGAGAACACGGATTCCGCCACATAGGATATCGTAGAGGGCGAAAGCCCGGTTGTATATGAATTTATAAGTACGAAAAGCGGATCGTCGGACAGGACTCCGGCGCAGAGGCGAACGAAGGGCATTAGGTCGTTCTCAAGCTTCCATACCTCGCCTGAGGGACCGCGCCCGTAGCTCGGCGGATCCATAACTATGGCGTCGTACTTATGCTCGCGGCGTATCTCCCGCTGAACGAACTTGGCGCAATCGTCGATTATCCATCTGACCGGCTTATCGGCAACGCCCGAGGATACCGCGTTCTCCTTCGCCCAGGCGACCATACCCTTTGCCGCGTCGACGTGGCATACCTCGGCACCAGCCGAGAGCATAGCCGCCGTTGATGCGCCGGTATAGGCGAAGAGATTCAGGACTTTTATCGGCCTTCCGGCGGTTTTAATTTTCTCCATAGCCCAGTCCCAGTTCGCTGCCTGCTCGGGGAATATCCCCGTGTGCTTGAAGTTCATCGGCTTTATGTTGAATACTAAATCGCCGTATTTTATCTGCCACGATTCGGGCAGCGCCTTCTTTTCCCAGCTTCCGCCCCCGCTCGACGAGCGCGAATACTTGGCGTCGGCTGTATTCCATCTTCTGTCACGCTTAGGCGTATCCCAAATGACCTGAGGATCGGGGCGTACCATTATCCTGTCGCCCCATCTCTCGAGCCGCTCGCCCGACGACGTATCCAAAAGCTCGTAATCGGTCCACTTATCAGAAACCCACATATCGTTTCTCCCGAATAATATACTAAGCCATATTAAGCTAATTTAATATTTTATCATACAGCGGCGCGAAAGTCAATTTTAGAAAGCGCAAAAAACCGCTTCCGTCATAAGACGGAAGCGGCGATTATTGGAGCGGATAATGGGAATCGAACCCACCTCTACGGCTTGGGAAGCCGTCGTTCTACCGATGAACTATATCCGCAT